>DXGJ01000025.1 GCA_019113985.1 Candidatus Levilactobacillus faecigallinarum | reverse complement strand
TAAAGCGAATTGACTTCGCAAATATTGCTTTGGGTTTGAACCTAATGTTCAAACCGCCCTACACATATTTGGTTTGTCGAAACAATGTTCAGTTTTCAAAGGTCTACCAAGTTATCAGAGAAGCAATTGCTCCGTGACAACTTTTAAAGTATATCATGTCGCCAAAACCTTGTCAACAACTTTTTGAAGTTAATTTTGAATGTTTATTCAAAATCTCTTTCTTTAAACCATCGGCCAAGCTCTTGCTTGACAACATAAACCATTGTATCAGCTGACGTTTGAACCGTCAAGCACTATTTTTGAATTTGTATAGCCATTCAGAAATATCATGTTTATGCATTTACGTGTCTTCGCGACAACAGGTAATATCATATCAATCATTGCCACCAGGGTCAAGACTATTTCGTAAAAAAATCACTATCATTAAAAAAAAGAACCATTCCGCAACGTGAATGGTTCTTCAACAATCGTTTAACGATAGCGCTGCACTGGACTTTGCTGCCCTCGTGCCGTTAATTGCGCCAAGAAAGTGTCCAACAAATCAGCCATCACGGCTTCGTCTGTCGCATCAGTTAACGCCACCTTGGTTCTTGCCGCATGTGGAATCCCCTTTAGGTAATACGCCACTTGATTTCGAAAATCCCGTGGACCTTCTTGGGGGCCTTTGGCTCGACACAACGCATGCAAGTGTGCTTTCGCCCATGTAATCTTCTGCTCTGGTGTTGCCTCGGGTAACAGCTCACCCGTCTCTAAATACTGATCAATCCGTTTTAACAGCCACGGGTTCCCCATAACTGCCCGGCCAATCATCACCGCGTCGGCACCGACTTCCGTCAGCATCCGCCGGGCATCCTCGGGTGTACGCACATCACCGTTGCCCATAAAGGGAATCGACAACCGCTGGGCAACGGCGGCCAAAATCTGCCAGTCTGCGTGTCCCTGATACATCTGCTTACGCGTTCGACCATGCATGGCAATGGCTTGTGCCCCCGCAGCCTCTGCCGCTAACGCATTCTCAACCGCATAGAGGTGTTTGTCATCCCAGCCCGTCCGCATCTTTACCGTGACCGGCTTATGCACGGCAGCGACCACAGCAGCCACCATATCATGCACCTTTGTTGGATCTAAGAGCCACTTCGCTCCCGCCTCAGTATTAACCACCTTATTCACGGGACAGCCCATATTGATATCGATAATATCGGCTGGTGTCTGCTGGTCAACAAACTGCGCCGCTTGAACCAGTGTCTCCTGGGTTCCGCCAAAGATTTGAATACTCATCGGGTGCTCCCGCGGGTCAACTGCCATCATATCCAGTGTCCGCTGATTATGATAGTGAATCCCTTGCCCCGAAATCATCTCACATTCGACTAATCCCGCGCCGAACTCCTTACAGATGACCCGGAAGGCCACGTTGGTCACCCCGGCCATCGGGGCAACGACCACCCGATTCGGAATTGTCACGTCACCAATTTTCCATGCCGTGTTCATCCTACTTGTCCTGGGCCTTCGCTAAAATCGTCCGCAGTTCATCTTCAGAGAATTGATACTTGTTGCCACAGAAATGACAAACTGCCTCGGCACCGTGATCCTGGTCAATCATCTCCTGAATCGCGTCTGCAGAGACGGATGCCAGGGCCTTTGCAAACCGGTCCTTGGAACAATCACACTTAAAAGCTACCGGCATCTTCTGGAGAATCTTAACATCCTCGTCAGTAAAGATCAGTTTTAAGATATCCTCCGGTTTTTGACCGGCCAGAAGTAATTCGGAAACCATCGGCATCGACTTCAACCGCTGTTCCAACCGGGCAATTGCCTCATCCGAAGCCCCGGGCATGACCTGAATCATAAACCCACCGGCAACTTTGACCGTGTTATCCGGTTCAACGAAGACGGAGACCCCCACGGCACTGGGAATCTGTTCAGATTTTGCCAAATAATAGGTGAAGTCTTCACCGAGTTCACCAGAAACCAATGGCACCTGCCCCGTGTAGGGCTGCCCCAATCCCTGGTCCTTGGTGACGGTCAGCATCCCAGCCGTCCCAACTGCCTTCTTCACATCCAACTTATGCTTGGTATTCAATGGCAAGCTGGTATGGGGGTACTGGAGGTACCCCTTGACCGTACCGTCCGCATTACCGTCGACAACAATCGCGCCAACTGGCCCGTGGCCGTTGACCTTGACCGTCAGCTTCTCTTTTCCCTTCAATAATGACGTTGAAAGGAGCATCGTCCCAATCATGGTCCGTCCTAGAGCCGCTGTCGCCGTACTCCAGGTATCGTGTCGCCGCTGTGCCTCCGCAACCGTATCCGTGGCATCCACGACGTAAGCCCGGAACATCCCATCGTCAATCAGACTCTTTACTAAATAATCTGCCATTCTTTGTAAGCTTCCCTTCATCCGCCAACCTTCGGCGGTTTCGTTCGAGCGTCACGGTAGTCACTACCGGACGTTTTTACCATGCCCTACCTTACCAGAAACTCCTGATTTTGCAAACAACAAAGGGACCGGAAGCAAGCTCCCAGTCCCTCTATCGGATGATTATTCAGAATGGTCCGTATCGTTATGGTGTTCATCGGTCGTTGAACCAGATACTTCAGAGGCTGAGGTCTCTGAATCCGTCGTTGCCGAAGTTGCTTCAGGCGCATCTTCAGTTGCCGACGTCGCGTTGTTTGCCAGCTTAGCTTCAGTTGAAGCATGGCGGGCAGCTTCCCGACGTTCTAGTTCGCGTTTCGATTCCTCAAACGTTGCGGCCTTTTCACTTGGAAATTCGTCATTGCTGTCCTTTTCAGGCATCTTCCCCGTATTAAACAAGCTGAGAATCTGCTTTTCGTCCAGCGTTTCGTATTTCAGTAAGGCTTCCGCAATAATCTTGTGTTCTGCTTTATGCTCTTCCAGGATCTGACGCGCAGTGTCGTGGGCTTCGTTAATAATCCGCCGAACTTCACTATCAATCAAGTTCGCCGTATGTTCGGAGTAGCTTGGTTGGTTGTAGTAACCGGCACCAGCGAATGGCTGACCACCAGCACTTTCCAACGCCACCGTCCCGACGGCGTCACTCATCCCGTATTGGGTCACCATGGAACGCGCAATCTGGGTTGCTTGCTCAAAGTCATTCGAGGCACCAGACGATTCGGAATGGAAAATCAATTCCTCGGCCGTCCGACCACCCATTAACCCGGCAATCTGTTCCATAGCATCCTTCTTGGACATCAGCATCTGATCTTCCCGTGGCAACATGATGGCGTAACCGCCGGCACGTCCCCGTGGAACAATCGTCACCTTATGAACCACCCGGGCATCGTTCAGGACTAACCCAACGATGGTATGCCCGGCTTCGTGGTAAGCCACTGTGTTCCGTTCTTCAGGGCTAACTACTCGGTCCTTCTTAGCTGGCCCTGCGATAACTCGGTCTTCAGCTTCGTCTAAGTCGGAAGCATCAATCTGAGTCTTGTTCCGTCGTGCAGCTAATAAGGCAGCTTCGTTCAAGAGGTTTTCCAAGTCCGCCCCCACGAATCCAGGGGTTTGCTTAGAGATTTCCTTCAAATCAACATCATTGGCTAATGGCTTGTTCTTGGCGTGAACCTTCAAAATGGCTTCACGGCCCTTAACATCCGGCCGACCAACTAAGATCTTCCGGTCAAACCGACCTGGCCGTAACAGTGCGGGGTCCAAAACATCGGACCGGTTGGTTGCCGCCATCACAATGACGCCTTCACTTCCGGTAAACCCGTCCATTTCAACCAGTAATTGGTTCAACGTTTGTTCCCGCTCGTCGTGGCCACCGCCCATGCCGGCACCCCGTTGACGACCAACCGCATCGATTTCATCAATGAAGATGATTGACGGTGCAGACTTCTTGGCCTGTTCAAAGAGATCCCGGACACGGCTAGCCCCGACACCAACGAACATTTCCACGAAATCTGAACCAGAAATCGAGAAGAATGGTACGCCAGCTTCACCGGCAACGGCCTTCGCCAGTAACGTCTTACCAGTACCAGGAGGACCCTCTAGTAAGACCCCTGATGGGATCCGGGCACCTAATGATACAAACTTACGTGGATTCTTCAAGAACTCGACAACTTCGACCAGTTCCTGCTTTTCCTCTTCCTCACCAGCGACATCCGAGAACCGTACTTTGTTCTCTTTGCTGTCGGCCGGCTTGGCCTTGCTCTTCCCAAAATTCATGACTCGGCCATTGCCGCCGCCTTGGCCGGCTTGACCCATCATCATGTAGAAGAAGAAGAAGAAAATCACGAGTGGTGCGACGTAAACCAAGAGGTTGATCCAGAACCCGCTTGACTCTTCCGCTTTGGTGTTCATTTTGACATTGTGTTGCTTGGCAACCTTGTCAATCTCAGAGACCGTCGAGTTATTCGTTAAGACTTGGGTCGTAAAGCCGGTTACTGCCGTGCTCTGTGAACCACCAAGACTGAACCCAGTATTGGTCTTTCGCTTCTGCGCGTTCCGGTATTCCCCGGTAATCTTATAGACGCCGCCAGATGGTTGAATGGAGAAGTTTTTGATCTTGTTCGCATTCAAGTCTTTGACGAACTGACTCGATTGGACTTCTTGGGATTGTGAGCTGGTGTTGTTTCCATTAAACAGGTAAACCACACCGATGATCAACAAGAAGATCACAATGTAAAACAGGCTATTGCGGAATAGTCCGTTTCGTCGATTATTCATGTCGTGCCTCCTTACCTCACAGTTCCCAGTCTACCAATAGATTAGGAACGAAAATTAGAGCTTTTGCCCTTTAACTAAATAAGATGTTATCACAATTGACTATCGTTGACTAATTATTTATCTGAATAGACTTCTGGCTTCAAAACCCCGACGTATGGCAGGTTCCGATATTTTTCTTCGTAGTCCAAGCCATAGCCAACCACGAACTCACTTGGAACGTTAAACCCAACGTAATCCGCCTTAGCGTCAACCACACGGCCGCTAGGCTTATCCATCAACGTGCAGACCTTAATGGACTTGGCCTGACGGTCCTTCAAGAGGTCCTCCAGGTACTTTAGTGTCCGGCCAGTATCGATAATGTCTTCAACTAACAAAATATCGCGACCGGCGACATCCGTATCCAAGTCCTTCAGCAGCGTAATTGTCCCCGTGGAGGCCGTTCCACCGTGGTAACTGGACACATCAATGAAGTCAATCTCAGCGTAGATGTCCATGTCGCGAATCACGTCGGTCATGAACAGGATGGCCCCCTTCAAGACGCAAATGATGAGTGGCGTTTTTCCTTCGTAATCTGCCGTAAGTTGCGTGCCCAATCGCTTGCAAGCTGCGGCGATGTCTTCCTCACTATATAGGACCTTTTCAATATCGTTGTTCATGTCGTTCCCCTTTCACCGATTCAGGTTGATAGCCAATATGATACGTCGTCGTGTGATTTCGGTGCGGCAAGACCGCCCACTTCACGCCCAGAGCCGCCAACACCGTTCCTTGCGCCGTGACTAGCACGGGAACCTGGGAACGCTGTTGTTGCGGCACCTTTGCGTTAATCAGCGCCCGCCGAACCGTTTGATGGTGTCCGTTCGCCAGCCGCAACCGGTCGGTCGTGCGCCATGACCGTACCGTCAGCGGCAACTGTTCGTCGCGTAACGCCACAGTTTGCCGCAACGAAAACGCCTGCGGAGCTGTCCGAAAGACACCCAACAGCTGGCCATTACCGACCGGCTGCCATTGGTTCAATACTACCATAAAATTAAATTGTTCCGGTGGATTTTTCCCGAATTTTTGTGGTTGCCAGAACAAAAATGTCCGGTATCGTTTTTCAAAGACCCACCCATCCCCGAAGGCCACCCGTCCAGTGGGCCGTTGACCGTTCGTTAACAGGTGTAAGCACTGGCTCAGATAGGTCGCCGCCGTCGACACAGTCGGTGCCGCCTGCTTAATGAGTCGGGCCAGCAACAGCTGCTGGTCAGCGACCGGGTAGCCCAACAGGTACGTGCTGTCCCCCGTCAACGGGTCATGGCCCGTAATGATCGTGGTCAATTCCTGATCTAACGTCCGGTCGGCCACCGCCAAGACGGCCCCGAGTTGCTGGGCATAGTCGCGTAAGTGATCGCTGACCCGTGGATTCTCCTGAGCAAGCGCCGGCAGGAGGTCATGCCGTACGCGGTTACGACTCGCGATTAACGCCGCGTTGGTCGCGTCCTCGAACCAGGGCACCTGGTGCTGTATGGCATAAGTCCGTAGCTGCTCCTTGGTAAACGGCAGCAGGGGGTGGATAACTTGCCCGGTCCCCAGGGGGCGACTCGCCGCCATGCCCGTTAACTGGTCTAATTGCCCCCCGCGTAAGAGTTTTAAGAGAATCGTCTCGGCTTGTTCGTCCGCCTGGTGAGCTGTCGCGACCCAGGCCGCCGACTGTTGCACCAATTGTTGGGTAAAGAAGGCGTACCGGAACTGACGGGCCGCTGCTTCAGTACCGGTCGCCGGATGCTGGTCCACCGACCACTGGGCAACGACCACCGGAATCTTGTGTTCGGCACACCACTGCCGCAGAAACGCCTCTTCGGCAACACTTTGTGAACGCAACTGATGATTGACGTGAACAACGGTCAGCTGGGGCCGTTCCGCCACCGGCAACTGACAAAATAACGTCAGCAGAACCATGGAATCCACCCCGGTCGAGACGGCCACCAGCCCTCGCTGACGAGGGTCTGCCCAGCCGTGCGCGATAACCTGCTGTCGAAACGCCGCTTCCAATGTCATCGTCACTACCCCCTTGTGTAAAGTCATGGTAAAGAAAAGGACCGCAACGAATGCGGTCCTTAGTTATTCAGTGTCCGGAATTAGCTCCGACGGCCACCACGGCCGCCCCGCTTACCTTCCGTGTTGCGCTTGATCGTTGCTAAACGGTCTTCGCTCTGCTTCAGGAAACCAGACATCATGTCGTCAAAATCCTCTTTATGGTTCGAGTGATGGCCAGCAAAACGCCCGTTCGCTGAACCGTGATGAGCACCGCCACGGGGGCCGTTGTTCTCAAAACGCCGACCGCCTCGGCCGTGTTCGCCACCCCGGTCGCCACCATTGTGGGTATTCCCCCCGCGATGGTCGCTGCTACCCCGGTGCTCATGTTCGCGATGATCACCGGTATGCGGCCGATGCGCGTGTTCAGAAGCTGGGTGATCCGTTGCTTTACGAATCGACAGCCCAATCTTACCGTCATTTCCGACAGTCAACACTTTGACCGTCACCTCATCACCAACGGATAATACGTCATGAATATCCTTCACATATCCGTCAGAAATTTCACTAATGTGGACCAACCCGGTCTTGTGGTCACCCAAATCAACAAATGCGCCAAAGTTCGTGATTCCAGAGACCTTTCCGGAAACTTTAGCTCCAACCTCGATTGCCATAAACAAGAAGTTCCTCCTTAAAATAAGTGCTTTCAGTATAACACAATTTCCTGCAATGCCATACGCCAAAACATGAAAAGCACATCCCGAAACTTTTTACCGCGCCTGACGCAAAAAGTTTCAAAAAAGCTACCCAATCTGACATGCAGCTGGGTAGCCCATCTTAACGTTATTTTGCCGTGACATCACTCGCATGATCGCCCGGCAGACTGTAAATCGTCTCGTTCGACTTTGAATAGTAATATTTCGACCGAATCAACTGACCTAGGTAATCTTGATTGTTGAGTTGCTTAACTTGTAAATTCAACTTATCATTCGTTGCCTTGGTCTTCACCAGGGCCTGCTTACTGGTCACGACTTGTTGATTCGCCCGGTGGAGACTCGCATTAGTCCGCACCAGTTGAACTCCCAGAATGAGGGTAAAGAAGGCGAAAAAGGCCACGATACGAATAGCCCGCCGCATCCGGCGTTTGCCCAACCATTGATGATGGTGGTTTGCCGCCGCATGTTGGCGATCTAACTGCCGCGTGTAATCGTTTTCTAGCCGTTCAACCTTTGCCATTCGCGGTTCTTTTTCCGCCATGCCAGTCACCCCCATAAACTTGACCAAACTCTCTATCCTGAGTATAGCAAGTTCAACAGAAATCGTCTAGCACGTTAAGCACAATGTAAAACATTCGTCATATTATTCTTGTCGAAAATCCTGCGCGTACTCTTCATTAACAATCGTATACATCTTCTCGGCGTCTTCCTTCTTGGTCGTTTCCAACAGGGCATTCACCTTGACCGTTAACGTTTTATTCCCAAACTTAATGACGAGTTCGTCGTTGGTTGCAACGTCCGTCGAGGACTTTGCAACCTTCCCGTTGATCAAGATCCGGCCCTTGTCCGCAATTTCCTTAGCAACTGACCGTCGCTTAATGATTCGTGAAACCTTTAAAAATTTGTCTAAACGCATCTTATTTTCCTCCGTGTTGTGCTATTTTTTGCCAAAATCGCAAGAGATGTTCGGCGTGGGGCAGGGTCAACCACTCCCGGACCGTCAGCAGTCGACTGCCCAGGGCAACGACCATAAATATTAAGGCCCCGACCGGAATCGTCACCAGTAACAGCCCCCCCGCCGCTAAACGTCCGGTCATCACGGCCGGCCACCAACGACTTAAGCATACCACCGTGACGTTCACCCCGCCAATCATGACCAGGACACAGACCAGCAACTTCCCTAAAAACAGGGACGTCCAGATGCCCGTGCGCAGGGTCGGGGTCGACCCGTACCAAATCAGTAAAAACATGACCAGCAGGCTCAGGACCGTTAACCAGCTGGCCCCAAGTCCCCCGTACGTCTTGACCGCCCATTGGTTCAAAACTGCCTTGACCAATAGGCCGATTCCTAAGGCCAGGACTGTTAGCCGGTACTGGTCCTGACTCTGTAAGACACTATTATACGTTTGAATCAAGGTGGCCAGGATGATACTCAACATATACACCGCCAGCATCCCCGTTCCCTGGGTGTTCCCAAAGAGGAGTCGGTCGATCCACGGCATCAGGCTGATCAGTCCCGCCGTGGCGGCAGTCGCAATCACCAGGGCAATTCGCATCATGGTGGTCGTCAGCCGCTTAAATGCTCGGGGGCGTCCCTGTTGCTGGGCCGCCGTTAACGCCGGTAGCAGGGACGTCGCAAACGCGACAGCCACCACTAATCCCAGCTGAACCAACGGCTGTGCCCGGTCGTAGACCCCTTTAAGGTCCTTCGCGGCCAGATCGGCCATCCCATCAGCAACTAACCCGTTCTTTACGGTGAAGGAGTCGACCAGTTGGAGCAACACCATCATCGCCGTTAGGAGGCAGAGCGTTCCCCCTTCAATCAACAGGCGCCGACCCACGTGAGGCACCGGTGTTCCCGGCGAGGTGGTCGCCGTACGCCACCGGGGCAAGACTAGCCATGCAGCAACGGCGGCAATGGCGCCACTACTGAGCGCCCAAGTTCCCATGCGATAGACCGACCACTGTTGCTGCGTTGCTAGAACCGCAATCACCAGAATGACCACGACCCGGACGGTCTGCTCGACCACTTGAGAACGCGCGGTCGGCAACATCTGAAAACGTCCCTGATGGTACCCACGGTTTACCGAAAGGTCCGGCATGAGTAAAAACATGACCGCCACCATACGAATCAACGGGGTCAGTTGCCGGTCGCCCATCCCCTGTGCAATCCAGGGCGCGCCCCACATCAGCCCCATGAAGATCAGGAGGGCCAGCCCCCAGGTCCACTGGTAGACCTGACGGGCGACACGTTGCTGTGTCGGCAGGTCCGGCGCATCGGCAATCAACTTTGAGATGAAAACCGGTAGCCCACTGAGGGCGAACGTCATTCCGATGCCATAAATGGGATAGACCTGTTGGTACACGTAGAAGCCGGTATTCCCCACCAGGTTCTGAAAGGGGACCCGGTAAACCGCACTCAAGAGTTTGGCAACAAACGCGGCAACTGAGAGAATCAAGGCCCCCCGGAGCGTGGTATTAACGTTTTGGTGGCCCATGGGCTTCCTCCTTTACCTTTTCGACTCACATCAAAATAGCCTATCTCGTTTTTTAGACCGACTCTGACGCGACCCGAATGACTTGTTCACCGAGTCAAAAACTCGGTTCATCGCTAATCAAGCCTAAATTGTATAAAGTTTCGCCGCAAAATAGCACACTTTTACCAGATATTAAGGAAATCTTCACGACTTACCGCCTAGTCCGCCGTCACCTATGGGGCCGTAGTCTTGACTACGATGTCTCGCAAAGCGGCAATGAATTGCTGAACCTGGGGTAGCCAATCGTCCTGCGTCATGTTCGGCTGGATGACCAGCTTGATGTGCAGTCGGTCGTCGTTGACCGTGACCGTCGCCTTAAGCTTAGTCGCCGCCAACGCCTTAAAGACGTCCTCACCGCCTAAGATGTTCGTCCCCTGCTTCGAGACCGTTACAAAAACGTCCCCGTTAACCCGGCGAATCTTATCGATCAACGCCAGGTCCGCCGCCAACTTCAATTGGCCAATCGTCAGTAACTGACTCACGGAAGCGGGGTACTCGCCAAACCGGTCAACCAGGTCATCCTGAATCTCACTGACTTCGTCGTCACTCTCCAGCTGCCGAATCCGCTTGTACATCTCAATCTTCTGCTGTTCGTCTTCAATGTAATCGCTAGGAAGGTAGGCCTCAACGCCCAACTCAATGGTCGTATCCGTCTTGGCCTGGGCCTTATGCCCCCGCTTCTTGGCCACCGCATCCGTCAACATCTGGGTGTACAAGTCGTACCCCACAGAGTTGATGAACCCGTGTTGTTGCTTTCCGAGCAGGTTGCCGGCCCCCCGAATCGAGAGGTCACGCATGGCAATCTTGAAACCCGACCCCAGTTCGGTGAAGTCCTTGATGGCTTCTAGCCGCTTCTCGCTAACTTCGGTCAGGACCTTGTTCGGCTGGTAAGTGAAGTACGCGTACGCAACCCGGTTGCTTCGACCGATGCGTCCCCGCAACTGGTAAAGTTGCGAGAGGCCCATCCGGTCGGCATTTTCCACGAACAACGTGTTGGCATTGGGGATATCGATCCCAGTTTCGATGATGGTCGTCGTAACCAACACATCATACTCGCCGCGTAAGAAGTCGAACAAGACCCCTTCAAGCTGCGCCTCGGTCATCTGACCATGAATGTAGCCAATCTGGGCCTCGGGCACCAGGGCCTGCAGCTGACTGACGGTCTTCTCGATGTCATCCACCCGATTATGCAGGTAAAAGACCTGACCGCCCCGTTGCATCTCCCGCCGAATCCCGTCCTGAATGGCTCCCGCGTTCTGTTCCATCACGTAGGTCTGAATCGGGAAACGGTTCGCCGGTGGCGTCTCAATCACCGACAGATCCCGAACTCCCAGCATCGACATGTGGAGCGTTCGGGGAATCGGCGTAGCCGTCAGCGTCAACACATCGACGTTAGCCTTTAATTGTTTCAAACGTTCCTTATGCTTCACGCCAAATCGTTGTTCTTCGTCGACCAGAACCAGGCCCAAGTTCTTGAACTTCACGTCCTTGGATAACAATCGGTGAGTCCCGACCACGATATCCAGCTTACCCGCCTCGAGATCCTTAATCGACTGGTGAATCTGCTTCGTGGTCCGGAACCGCGAGAACATCTCGACGTTGATGGGGTAGCCCTCGAACCGATTAACCATGGTGTCGTAGTGTTGTTGGGCCAAAATAGTGGTTGGGACTAAGAAGGCCACCTGTTTGCCCGCCTCGACCGCCTTAAAAGCCGCCCGCAAAGCCACTTCTGTTTTCCCATAACCCACGTCGCCGACCAAGAGTCGGTCCATCGGCCGGGCCTTCTCCATGTCGTGCTTCACCTCGTCGATCGACCGTAATTGGTCCGGCGTCTCAGCGTACGGGAAGTTGTTGTCGAAGTCATCTTGTAAGCTATCGTCAGCCGGAAAGGCGTAGCCCTTCTCGGCTGCCCGCTTGGCATAAAGGTCGACCAACTCATCGGCAATGTCTTCAATCTTCGCCGCGACCTTGCTCTTGGTCTTAGCCCACTCCGAACCGCCCAGCTTGTTGATCCGGGGCTTTTTGTCTTCGGAGGACACGTACTTTTGAATCAAGTTCAATTGCGTGACCGGAATGAACAACTGCGCGTTGTCCTGGTAATCGATGGTCATGTAGTCCTGGTGAACACCATCAACCGTCAGGGTCTGCATCCCGATAAACTTCCCAATCCCATGATTAACGTGGACCACGTAATCACCGGGCTTCAGGTCCGTGTAGCTTTTCAAGCGCTCCGCGTTGGCCATACTCTGGCGACGAGGCCGTTTCTTGGTAACCTTCTGGAACATCTCGGCTTCGGTGATGACCACCAGGTTCGCCTCTGGCAGCTCAAATCCGGTTTGGAGTCGTTCCGGCACCAACTGGGTCAATCCCGGTTGAATGTTTTCACGCTTGGTCAGAACCGCCTTGATTTCAAAGTCATCTAGTGTCTTCTCAATCTTCGCCAACCGTTCTTCATCCTGAACCAGTAGAACCACCGTTTGATTCTGCTTATGCCAGCGGTCGATTTCAGTCTTCATCACGGGGAGCTGACTAAAGAATTGTTGCATCGCCCGGGTCGTAATGTTGGTTACGGCCGCAAACCGCAAATTGCCCATCCCCTTTTGGAACAGGGACAGCATCAACTGAGCGTGCGGGTCATCCCGAACGATTGGCCGCAGCTCACCACCAAAGGTCTGTTTGGCAAATATCTGATGGTGGGTCAGCTTATCGGTCGCCCAATTGGCCTCATCCTCTAGTAACTGCCGCTCGCCATCCTGTAACCGGGCGTAGTCACCGAACAACGCGACCCCGTCCTGGGGAAGGTAGTCCAGGATTTGATGGTGGTCGGGGAATAAATAGTCGGCAAACTCCATCAGCTGTGGATCGACTGACCCCTTCCGCAACCCATCAATCAAGGGTTGAACCTGGTTGGTTAAGGTTTCAGCATTCTCGGCCTTAAGGGTCTGCGCTTGCTGCTGCAACTCGGCCGTCAGTGCATCGGCACCGGCCGTCCGCTCGGCGGCCGTCAAGATAAAGTCCGTCGCCGGTAAGATCTCAATTTCTTGCGTGTTTTCGATGCTCCGCTGGGTTGCCGGATCAAAGTACCGCAGGGAGTCGACCTCCGTGTCGAAGAAGTCGATCCGCACCGGATAGTCTGCGGCCAAGGGATAAACGTCCACGATGGACCCCCGCACGGCAAAGTCGCCAGGGCCCGCGACCAATTTCTGGTGAGCGTACCCCATGGCAAATAGCCGTTTCTGCAGGTCCTCGAGGTCATAATCACCGCCGACCTTCACCTGAAAGCGGGCCGCGGCAAAATTATCCGGTGACGGCAGGAACCGCCGTAATCCGGACAAGGCCGTCACGACCACGACCGGGTGGTCACTCTGTAACGCCCGTAAGGCATCGATCCGATCCGCACGGTATTCCGGTGAGCTGGTTGCGACCTCCGCCGCCAAGAGCTCTTCCACCGGAAACTCGTAAAGTTCATCTTCCGTTAAAAGGTTCGCCAGGTCATCGACCAACTGCCCCGCGTGATACAGGGTATCGGTCACGTAAACGATTGAGTGCTGCCGGTCGTGGAGTAGGCTGGCAATCAAAAGGGCCTCAGCTGAGCCGTTCAACCCGGTTACCAATTGTCGCTGACCGGGTGCGATAGACTGGCGAATCGTGGTGTATTGCGCTGTTTGGGTTAAAAATCCTTCTAAGTTCACACGATAACTTCCTATCTTAAATCTCACATAGCGTCTAATTCTTGTCTAGCCATTTGGCCCCGTTGACGTGGTCAGCGGGGCAAGACGACTTTGTTCAGTTATATGTCCGTTAATTCTTGACAAAATTTTGGCAAACAACCTAGTTATACTGATTCATCAATTGGGGGAACTCGGTGCCGGCAATCCAATCATCTAACGCCGCAACCGCGTGGTCACTGGCTTGGTTGAAGAGTGGTTGCTGGTCCTTGGTGAACTTACCCAGCACGTAATCGACCACGGTGTGTTGTTGGGGATGGGCGATGCCGACCCGAATCCGGGCAAAGTCTTGGCTCCCAGTATGGGCGATGATGCTCTTGATACCATTGTGACCGCCAGCTGACCCGTGGTTCCGGAGCCGGATGCGTCCCAATGGCAGGTCCATGTCATCGTGCACCACGATGATGTCGGCCAAGTCAATTTTGAAGTAGTCCATCAGCGGGTGCACCGCCCGACCTGATTCGTTCATGAAGGTCAATGGCTTAACCACCAAGACCTTTTCACCGTTGACGATTCCGGTACCGTAACGGGCATCAAACTTCCGCGTGTCCAATCGTAATTGGTGGGCCTGGGCAAAGGCATCGACGACCATGAAGCCGGTGTTATGCCGGGTGCCGTCGTACTGGGGACCAATGTTTCCTAAACCAACAATCATTTTCATAATTCGAATAAAACTCCCTTATACAGTTAGGTTATTTTCAGGTGAGATGCAAAATAGCTGAACAGGAAACGCCCCCGTTCAGCTGGCTGATTACGCCTTAAACCGTTGCTAGTCAACTGTCAACAGTATAGCATAGTCCCCCCTGAACTTCACGAACGAACCTTCTGGGGTCACCGTTTAGGGATTTTTTTCACAAATACGGGACGGAAAGCGTGCTCATTTGAGAACTCTCATGGTATACTTGCGGATGGGTATAATTGTACCGCGTACCTAGATGTCAATAATTACTAGGAGATGAAGAATTTGACTACTAAGAATCATCAAAAAGTTATTTTAGTTGGTGACGGTGCCGTTGGTTCCGCTTTTGCCTACTCAATGGTCAACCAAGGTTTAGCTGAAGAATTCGGGATTATCGATGTTGTTAAGGAACGGACCGAAGGGGACGCTTTGGATCTTGAAGACGCACAAGTCTTCACTGCCCCTAAGAATATCTACTCTGCAGACTACTCTGACTGTAAGGATGCCGACGTGGTTGTTATCACGGCCGGTGCTGCACAAAAGCCAGGCGAAACGCGTTTAGACCTCGTTAACAAGAACTTAAAGATTTTCTCAATGATTATCCCTTCAATCGTTGATTCTGGTTTCGATGGTATCTTTGTCATTGCTGCTAACCCAGTAGATATCTTGACCTACGCTACTTGGAAGTTCTCTGGCTTCCCTAAGGAAAAGGTCATCGGCTCCGGTACGTCATTGGATACTTCCCGTCTGCGGGTTGCTTTAGCCAAGAAGATTGGGGTTGACCCTCGGAACGTGGACGCTTACATCATGGGTGAACACGGGGACTCCGAATTCGCTGCCTACGACGAAGCCACGGTTGGTGGTAAGCCATTACGGACGGTTGCTAAGGAACATGGCCTTTCTGACGATGACTTGACCACGATTGAAGACCAAACGCGGAAAAAGGCCTACGAAATCATCAATCGTAAGGGCGCGACCTACTACGGTATCGCAACCTGCTTGATGCGGATTACCAAAGCCATTCTGCGCGACGAAAACGCCGTACTCCCAGTTGGTGCTGCCTTGAACGGCGAATATGGTCTGGATGACATCTTCATCGGGACGCCTGCCGTGATCAATGCCAATGGTTTGGCCAGCGTTATCGAAGTACCACTGTCCGCCACTGAAAAAGAAGCGATGGCAAAATCAGCAGCAACCTTGAAGAAGATTACTGAAGATGGCTTAGCTGCTTTAAATAACTAACATAACTGTTTCGTGAAGGTCACCGGCAAACGTCGGTGGCCTTTTTATTTGGTTGGTCGTCAATCGAAAAGTTACCTTGCATTTAACCGCGTCCCTGTTATGCTTAATGAGTAGAATTTATCGATAACTGATTAATTTTTGCTGTTTATCGAATTTTTACGGCCAGCTGGTTCTGGTCGTCCGTTCTTATCCCAGTTGCCGGTTTCGGAGTAACCGGCGGGAGTCGTTAGCGTTTGGATCAAGTTTTTCCGAGCCATTCGGAAGCTGATTCAGTCAACGATGGAAGCCCTCGCATAAATTGCATTTGAATTGTTATTTAAGGCTATTTGAAGTAATCTGAGGGTATGATGTCGGTGATAGTTAAGGACGACGACTTTTCCTCCACTGGCTATTTCTTAGGGAGGCTTCATCATCATGAAAAAACGCAAAGCACTCGTAATTGGCTTGGTCACCGCCTGTGTCGCGGTTGGCGCCCTTTACGTTGGCCAAGCCATGCACTACTCAGCCGCCAAGGTTTTCTTCAACGACACCCAGATTGCCGGCGTTAACGTCGGTGGTAACACGGCGCAAGAAGCGGCAACCAAGCTCAAATCAGCGATGCACACCCTGACCTTACAGGATGGTAACCAAACGGTCAGCACCTTCAAACCGCAGGAAGCCAACCTTAAGATTACCTCGGTCGCCTCACTGAAGCAGGCCATTGCCCAGCAGAACGCTTGGAGCTGGCCAATGCATCTGACTACGGCCACCGCAGACACCATCAAGCTAAGCACCAGTAGTAAGAACCAGCAAAGTGTTCAGGCCTACGCCAAGCAGATTGTGACCAAGGCGAATAAGACGCGGACCGCATCGAAGGACGCGTCCTTCACCTACCAAGACGGGCACTACGTCACGACCAAGGAAAAGCAAGGGAATCAACTCGACGCGACCAAGGTCGCCGCGTCAATCACTAAGGCCATCGAACAGGGCAAGACCACGGTCGATGTCTCGAACGATTACCTGGCACCCAAAGTCACCACGACCAGTACGACCTTCAAGTCCGCACTGGCAAAGGCGAAGACCATTACCAACAAGGCTTACACCTACAAGTTAAGTGGGCACACCATTACGATTCCAGACAAGACGGTTGCAAGTTGGCTGACCCTGAAGAACGGCAAGCTGACCACCAACCAGAAGTTGGTCAAGACTTACCTGACCAAGTTAAGCCATAAGTATGGGACCATTTACAAGACGCGGACCTTCAAGTCCACCAAGCGTGGCACGGTCAAGGTGCCAGCCGGCCTGTATGGCTGGAGTATCAAGGTCACCAGTGAAACCCCCGCGTTAAGCAAACGGGTCCTCGCGGGTAACGGGATGACCCGGACACCGGTTATTCAAGGCAGCGGCTACCACAAAAACGGTACCGACATCGGCAACTCATACGTCGAGGTTGATAAGACCAACCAACACATGTGGGTCTATAAGAACGGAAAAGTCGTCGTTTCGACCGATGTCGTGACCGGATTGCCAACCACGGCCCACCACACACCCAGTGGGGTCTGGGTCATCTGGAGCAAGCAACGGAATACCACCCTGCGTGGAAAGAACGATAACGGGTCCAGCTACGCTTCTAAGGTGAAGTACTGGATGCCGGTCGACGATACCGGGGTTGGGATTCACGACTCTTCCTGGCAACCGCAGTACGGCGGTACCTGGTACAAGAAGCACGGGTCTCACGGCTGTGTCAACACACCACCTTCTAAGATTGCGGCAGTCTACGCCAATGTCAAAGTTGGTACGCCCGTTCTGATTTTCTAATCAATACGATACAAAAGCTCGCGGTGATGCCAGTCTGGCATTCCGCGAGCTTTTTAGGTGAACTACTTAATGGCGATTCCAATGGCTAATAAGACGATGATGGCGATAAATGCCGCCAGCGTCCAGTAAAGCCACTTCTTCGTAATGATCCGGTCATCATCATCACCAGAATCCTTCCTCATCTTGCTAGCCTCCTTCAGTATTATATTAGTCTCATTTTACCATGGATTTGTTGAAAAGATGCTACCCGATATGCGGGTAATATGGTATGATGAGAAGAGATTATGAGAAGTTTCTAATTTTTAGGAGGTCATCTGCTATGCTGCTAAAATCCCTAGTGAAACCGAAAGAACGATTAGTGACGGTTCGCGAGGATGTCACCTTGGAACAAGCCTTAAAGGTTCTCGAAGATTCGGGCTACCGTTGTGTTCCCATCTTGGATGAGACGGGCCAGATTTTCCGAGGCAACATCTACAAGATGCACATTTATCGTCACAAATCCCGGGGCGGCGATATGCAGCTTCCGGTTACTTCCCTGTTGAAGAACGCGACCAAGTTTATTTCCGTGAACGCGGCCTTCTTTAACGTTTTCTTCTCCATCAAGGACTTGCCTTACATCGCCGTGTTGGACGACAAGAACGCCTTCTATGGTATCTTGACGCATACCCGGCTGATGGACATGCTCTCCCAATCTTGGAACGTGAACATCGGCAGTTACGTGCTGACCGTGGTGTCTGCGGGTGAACGGGGCGACCTGGCGTCGATGGCCAAGGTCATCACCAAGTACACCTCCATCGCCAGTGTCATTAGCCTGGACGCCCAGGAAGGTGAACTGGTTCACCGAACCATGTTCACCCTCCCCGCTGAAGTCGACCAAGAAAAGCTTGATCGGATCGTCCACGCCCTGGAACGCAAAGAATTCCACGTTCCCGAAATCGAAGATCTTCGCCACGAAAACTAATTGACCCACACCCCCGGCCAACGCCTCCTGCGTTGACCGGGGGTTTTATTGTTTGGAGATGATTAGTCCGCCTTACCGGGCGGCAAGACAACACAACAAAAAAACGCGATACCCCTTATTGGGTGCGCGCTTGTCTGGTGGTGCTATGTACTTTGCCGGGCTTTTTCTTCCGCGACCGATCCACTAAACCGATGCTGGTCGCCAAGGCGGCGTCCACCGCTGCCATCGTTCGCGCATCCAAATGTGTCACCTGATCTTTTAACCGTTGCTTATCAATTGTTCGAATCTGTTCAAGCAAAATAACGGAGTCCCGTTCAATCCCGGTATGAGCAGCCGAAATGCCGACATGCGTCGGCATTTTTGGCTTTTCTATCCGGGCGGTAATTGCCGCCACGATTACGGTTGGACTATAGTGGTTCCCCACGTTGTTTTGAATAATCAACACGGGGCGCATCCCACCCTGTTCCGAACCAACGACCGGTGATAGATCGGCGAAGAAAACGTCCCCGCGTTTAATCTCAACACGGGCCATGGGCCGCCATCCCCTATCTTCTTGTTTTTTTGTTCTGGTTATCAATTCTGTTGTTTACGAAATTGTGTGAGCCGGCGTTCTGCTTCCTCCTCAAACGGCGTAAACACGCGGGCCAAGTCACGATTGATGATCGCCATGGCCTGGTAGCCCCGAATCAGAGCTAACCGGCGTGATTCCGCCAGTTGTAAAGGAACCAACGCTTGTTGTCGCGTCGCACGGGAAACCGTCACCCGAAACTGCGGATGAACAACCTGATGTGCTCGGATCATGATAACCCTCCTAGTCGGTAATCATACTCTTCCCATACAGTTTACCACGAAACCTTTACCCGTGATACCGGAAACCGCACAAATTAATTTATATATAAACGAGGTACGCGCTGTGTGAATCCGCAAGCAATCTCGTAATGAATCGTGCCACAATAGTCCGCAACGTCTTGGAGACTAATCCGTTGATTGCCATCACGACCAATCAGCGTGACCCGGGTTCCCCGCGCATATTGCCGCGGCAACCGAATCATCATCTGGTCCATGCAGACGCGACCGATAATTTCGCAAAGTTGGCCATCGACCAAGACGTGGAAACCTTGTAACCGGCGTTCGTAGCCGTCCGCATAGCCAATCGGTACCGTCCCGACCCACTCATCATTCTCGGCCGTGTAAGTCGCCCCATAGCTCACGGATTGACCGGCCTGTAACCGCTTGGTGTACACCAGCTCACTGGTTAGGCTCATCGCTGGCTGTAACGGGTAAGGCGTCGTCGGAATCGCAACTCCGGACGGGTTCAGCCCGTATCCGGCGACCCCAAAACGCACTAGGTTGTCGTTACAGGCATCGTGCCACAGGCTCGTCGCCGAGTTCGACACGTGCACGTAGCGCGGTCGACGTGGCAACGTATCCACTAACGCGTGCCACTTAGCGACCTGCCCCTTGAAGTAGGCGTCGTCGGGGTCATCTGCCGTGGAAAAATGCGTAAAGATACCCTCAAATAACAGGTGGGTCTGCGCATCCTCTAAATAATCAACCGCGGCTTTGAGGTCGGCGACCGTCCGGAACCCAATTCGGCCCATCCCCGTATCCAGCCCCAGGTGGACGCGCAAGACGTCAGCGGTGCCCGCTAACCTTAGATACTGTTCGGCCGCTTGCAGCCAATCCAGCGCCGCAACCGTCGCGGAAATGTGCTTGGTCGCCATCAACGGTGCGTCGGCCGGATTCGTGACTCCCAATACCAGAATCGGCTCATTGAAACCCGCCGCACGTAATTCCAACGCTTCATCTAAGATGGCCACACAGAATCCCTTGGCGCCGGCCTCCCGCGCAACAGCCGCGACCTGCGCCGCCCCATGACCATAGCCATTCGCCTTGACCACCATGAACAAGTCACAACCATCCTTAAGTCGTTCAACTTCTGCGTGAATGTTTTGGCGCAACGCCTGGCGATCAATCACCAGTTGCGTGGGCCGATGTACCCCTACTACCATTATTGTTGCCCTCTTTCTAAGATTACCTGCGTCATCACGACCGTTGCGGTATGTGATATCGAAACGTGCGCGATGCCCCCAAACGGTTGTCGATTAACGATGGGGCGGCCAG
This sequence comes from Candidatus Levilactobacillus faecigallinarum, assembly GCA_019113985.1. GTDB lineage: Bacteria > Bacillota > Bacilli > Lactobacillales > Lactobacillaceae > Levilactobacillus > Levilactobacillus faecigallinarum. The sequence goes on along the minus strand of DXGJ01000025.1, from coordinate 11,864 downwards.
CGGGATTGTCCCGAACCTCCAGATCTTGAAACCCAAAGTCGGCACCGATGCCGGTTCCCAACGCCTTTCCGTAGGACTCCTTGACTGACCAACGTCCCGCTAAAAACTCAATCGCCCGTTGACCACTTAAGTGGTGATAGTCCGCCAGTTCCCCGGGCGTTAGGACGCGGGTCAAAAAGGTTGGATAGTTAGTCACAACTTCCTTGACCCGTGCTAAATCGGTGATGTCGATACCGGTTCCATAAATCATGTAACCACCCCCGTTAATGTCTAAGCTTAATTCTAGCACAGCGTCGTCATGATGGGGGTGACCTTTTCCCCGGTTATCCCAAAATATTACCAAATCGCTAATTTGGGCATTTTCCCGGAGACACCAAAGAGGCCGGGTCCAACGCTACCCAGCCTCTAGCATCACTACGTGTTATACGGGAATTGGCATCCCCTGTAACCGTTTGGCCACAATCACCTGGTCCGTTGGCAAGTCGGCCGCTGGTAAGACCCGGACGGTCCCACCCCGCCGACAAACCGCCAACGCCAGATCGTTATACAGGTTGTTCTGCCGACTCAGCGCCGTCAGTGTCACAATGTTACCTTGGCTATCTAAATGGCCTGCCTGGAAGGCGTCGTCACGCAGCCAGAGGTCGCTGATCTGGCCCTGCCCCGTCAACGTTGCTAACAGCCCTAAGTCCGTGACCAATTGGTTTGCCGAACGCGCTTGGTCATAGTGTCCTCGGCGTGACTCGACTGCCCGCTGGTGCCACTGGGCATCGATTCGCGCCGTAATCTGAGCTAACGTCTCATTCGCCAGGTTAGGCCGTTCGTTCAACGTCACGTCGGCGACCAAGAACCGGTTGCGTGACCACTGGCGGAAGTTTCCCTGATCCTGTGGTGCAGCTACCAGCACCAAGGGGCGTTGACCTGGTTGTGAGTAGTTGTCCAGGACGTAGCGGTCGACCACCTGGAAGTAGTTTCGGGTGTCCGCCGCCTGCATCCGGTCGAGCGACCCGGTCCCACTATAGTGAGTGCCCTGATCAGTGCCGTTTGACCGTTGCCACCGCCCGCGTTCCCGGGTCTCCGTTCCCAATGCCGTCTCAAGCGTCGCTGGCGCATCTGCTGGTAAATCAACTAGTTCGGGCTGACCAGACCGCACCCGGGCAACCTGGAAGCTGGTCCGTTTTAAGAACAAAACATCGTAATCCCCATGGGCCTGGCGGGCCGCTAAGATGGGCAACACGTTTGGTTGATACGTGACCGCGACGGTGGGCTGCGTAGGGGTGTGCAGCCAGTAATGAAAGCTGGTCGTCGCCCCCGCCATAATCAGGAGTCCCCGCGCATTACCGTGGGTCAGGCTGCCATGCGCAAAGGGCGCAAAAGCCGGTTGGTAAGCCCCCCAATCTCGGTTGGGGGCTAGTATAGTCAACCGCTGTTTAGCGGTCTGCATCAGGCTCTGGAACTGGGTCCGGTCAGCCGCTAATTGCCCGGTCACCGGAAGGGTTATGGTGACGAACGGACCGGGGCGTTGTGCAAGGGACAGGGCTGCGTGAATATCAAAATGATTGGCCATAATCGAATTCCTCCAGATTTGTTTGATTAGTTTCATCGACTCGTTTCAATAAGTAGATATTAACATGGTCCAGCCACTAAATCAATTAATATCTTATTAACTCGATTAGAATTTTCAATTATTTTTCGCTTTAATGACAGCTCCCCGACCGTCAGCCTTGACTTTCTAGCAATTAACCTTAGACTCTATTTTATGCGTCATGCATACGAGGGAGCGAGAATATGTCAAAATTTATCGGAATTACCGCGGATGTCTGGATGGGCGCCACGCGGGTCATCAACCTGCAATACGCAGACTTTGTCCCCCGGCCCTTGGTCGATGCGGTCCAAAGAACCGGGGCCATCCCCATCAGTCTGCCCCACCTGCCGGTCGCCGAAATCGATTCTCTACTTGACCGCCTCGACGGCCTAATTCTCACCGGTGGCCCCGACGTGGATCCTGCCTTCATGGGGGAGGACCCCCTTCCAGCTCTGGGCATCACCAACCGGGACCGCGATCAGTTCGAGATTGCCCTAGCCCGCCAGGCCGTGGCGCGCCATCTGCCCGTTCTGGGAATCTGCCGGGGCATCCACGTCCTCAACGTGGCCCTGGGCGGCACCCTGTACCAGGACCTCCCTAGCCAGTACCCGGTCAAACACCTACTAAAGCACCGTCAGGCCGCACCAGGAGACCAGCCCACCCACTTCGTCACGGTGGCCCCGTCGTCCCTGCAGGATGTGGTTGGGGCCCACCCCTTCGTCAACTCCCGGCATCATCAGGCTATCAAGCTCCCTGGTAAGGGATTAACCGTCACCGCCCGCAGTAACGACGGAGTGGTTGAAGCCATCGAAAATTCCGACGCCAGTGTCCAAGGGGTCCAGTGGCACCCCGAGAACCTGTGGACGACCATGCCCGAAGAGTTGGCCCTCTTTCAAGCCTTTACTGACCGATTATCACCAGAATACTGACCGAACGGGTCTGGGACAAACTGCCCAGGCCCGTTTTGCGGTCCTCCATGCCTATGGTGCCTCTCTGTCACCCGCTTGTTCCGCCAGCGGAAAGTCGTTGGTAACGTTCCGTGTCGTTGGTTTTCACCTAAAAAAGTCCCCGCTAGCATGACTGCTAACGGGGACTTCTTCATCAATCTCTCTTTTTAGGTGTTTCTAGTCTTTTTTCCGAATCGTGAAGCCGCGCTTGCTGCTTCCTTCGGAACGCCGACCACCGTTGTTACTGTTGTTGCTCCGGTGACTCCGGTTGCCGTCATAGCTCCGGGAGCCATGGCCGCCACCGCGGGAGTCGCGTCGGTCACTGTTGCGGTGGTCACCACCGCCACGGTTTGAGGAATGACCACGGTAACCACCGCCGCCATTGCCACCACGCCGGTTACCGCCACCACGATGGTAACCACCACCGCCATGCCGCTTGCCACCACGCTTAGGTAATGGCCGTTCTGGCGTAATCTTAACCGGAACCTGACTGTTGTCGTCCTTGGTTACGTCGTTTAACAACGCTGCAACCAGGTCTTCAGCATCGTATTCTTCCAAGAGGCTTTGCGCCACGGAAGCATACTTTTCAGTATCCGTCGTCTTCAGCAACTTGGTAACGGCTTCCTTAGCCACACCCAGTTGACCGACGAAGGCTTCTTCGGCCGAAGGTGGCTTCAGTGGTAACATGCGCACCTTGGTCAGCTTTTCGATTTCACGCAAGTAATCCATTTCGTTTGGCGTCACGAAGGTCATGGACACACCATGCTTCCCGGCACGGCCGGTCCGGCCAACCCGGTGAACGTAACTGTCAGGGTCTTGTGGAATATCGTAGTTGTACACGTGGGTCACGTCGTTGATGTCAATTCCTCGGGCAGCCACGTCGGTTGCGACCAGGATATCCAACTTACCATGACGGAACTCGTTCATGATTTGCGTCCGGCGCTTCTGGGTCAAGTCCCCATGGATACCAGCGGCGTTGTAACCACGCGCTTGTAAACCATTGGAGATTTCATCGACCCGACGCTTAGTCCGCGTGAAGACGATGGTCAAGTCTGGGTCCTGCACGTCGAAGAAACGCGTCATGACGTCAAACTTCTCAAAGTCACGGGAACGCACGTAGAATTGGTCGATCAAATCAGTGGTCAATTCCTTGGCCTTGATCTTCACGTGCTTGGGGTCCTTCATGAATTGGACACCCACCCGCTTGATTTCGGGTGGCATAGTTGCGGAGAAGAGCATCGTTTGACGTTCTTCTGGCAATTGCTTGATGATGTCTTCAATGTCATCCAAGAAACCCATGTTTAACATTTCATCGGCTTCGTCCAGAACCAGCATTTGCACGTGGTCCAGCTTCAGCGTGTGCCGACGAATGTGGTCGAGTAACCGACCCGGCGTTCCAACAACGACTTGCGGGTGGTTTTTCAACGACTTGATTTGGCGGCGAATATCAGCACCACCGTAGACAACTTGAACGTTAGCCCGTTCGTGCCGTCCTAATTTATAGATTTCTTCTTGAGTTTGGATTGCCAGTTCCCGCGTTGGGGAAACGACTAATGCCTGCACGTTAGGATTGCTCTTATCAATCTTTTCCAAAATCGGCAGAGCAAAGGCGGCCGTCTTACCAGTCCCGGTTTGGGCTTGGCCAATCACATCTTGGCCTGCCAACACCATTGGGATGGTTTCGGCTTGAATTGGGGTCGCTTCTTCGTAACCTGCGTCAGTAACAGCTGCTAGTAGGTCATCGGAGAGACCCAGTTCTTTAAACTTCAAATATTTTTCCTCCTGTATAGGTACGACACCCTAGTGCCTTGCAGTTCTTGGGAAAAATCCGTTTCCCATGGGGCGAAAAACAATTGGCTAGAGCGGAGTAAGTTCGGTTCTTAAATTTTACAACCAAACCATCATACAACGGACGACTAAAATAAGCAACTTCCACGACTCCAGGAAATTGCTTACATTGATCCTATTTTGCTGTTTTTGAATCCGTCTCCACCAGTTGGGCCAACACGGTTTCCAGGTGAATCCCGTGGGACCCTTTTAATAAAATTTGATCATCGCTAGTTAGCGTGGTTTGTAAGGCCGTGGTCAACGCTGGTAGCTGGTCCGTGGTAAAGTGCGTCACGGGTAGTTCCGGTGCTTGTTGCGCCAACGCCCGCTGCAAGGCAACCATGTGAGGACCAACCAGGTAAACCCGGGAAAACGCCCCCGTGGTCAAGGCATCCGCCAAACCCGCGTGCAAGGCATCCGCCTGGTCACCCAACTCAAGCATGTCGCCCAAGACCACTAACCGCCGTCCCGTGACTGGTGTCTGACTGAAGGCCCCCAGGACCTCCCGCACCGCCGTAGGGTTCGAATTGTACACGTCACTAAGGATTGCAGCGCCCTGGGTGCTGGTCAGCCACTCCGCTCGGTTCTTGGTCAACGGCACGTCGGCCAAGGCGCGCTGAGCGTTCTCGGGACGAATCCGGTAGATGTTCGCTACCGCCAACGCCGCCAACGCATTTTTAACGTTGTACTCGCCAATCATGGGGAGCGTAAACGTCACGTCCGGCCACTGGTTAGTGGTGAAGCTGGTGCTGGTTGCGGTATCAGCAACGCTGGTCGCGTAGAAGTCATCGTCGGTCTGGCGGCCAAACGTCACCTGACGCTGTCCCAGGTCGGCCACCCGGTCGCGCAATAACGGCTCATCACCATCGTAAACGAAGGCTCCGTCGTCGCTGAGACCATACGTAATCTCAAACTTGGCGTCGGCAATCTTATCCCGGGTACCGAAGAACTCGATGTGGGCCTCGCCAATCATGGTGACCACCGCAACGTCTGGCGTAACCAGCTTGCTGAGGAAGTCGAGCTGTCCCGGCCGGTCCATCCCCATCTCAACCACCAAAACTTCGGTATTGGGTTCCATCGACAGCACCGTCATCGGCACGCCAATCTCGTTGTTGAAGTTGGCGTAAGTCTTGGTCACGTTCAGTTGGGTCGCCAGGATGGCCGCAATCATATCCTTGGTCGTGGTCTTGCCGTTACTCCCCGTAACGGCAACCACGCGGGGGTTGATCTTACTGAGGTAGTAGCGCGCGAGTGTCTGCAACGCGGTCAGCGAATTTTCGACCTGAATCACCGGAAAGTCGACTGGTGCCGTCGCAAGGTCTTGCGCCCACAGCGTTGCCGCTGCGCCGTGATCAATCGCTGATTGAATAAACTGGTGGCCGTCCTGCTCTCCCGTTAACGGAATGAACAGGCCTCCCGGTTGGAGGTGCCGGCTGTCAAACGCGACACTGGTCACGTCAACCTGGGCCCATTGTTCGTAATCGTTGATTGCCCCGACTGCATGGGCAATTTCAGCAAGTTGCATTTTCATCTTATTTACTCCCATTTTCGCATGGCGCGAACGCCACCGTCATTAACTCGCCCCGCACCAAGTGGTGTCGTGGGGTCGTAAAATTCTGTTTCCCATTATACCATGAATCCCCTGTAGCTAACTTAAAACCCGAAAAATAGCCGAGTGCCGTTGTGCCTTGAACGCAAAAACTACCGTGGCAAAAACCGCCACGATAGCTTTTAATTCCTTTTAAATTAAATCAGCCACTTCACCAAATTCCTGATTATCGTGAATCGTCAGCGACCATTCCCGAGTAGTCAGGTCATAGCGTAAACTAGCGACCTCCCGCGAGTCGGCATAAACCTCCTCTTGGGTGTGCCAAGCGGCCTGGTGTTCCGGGTGCTGCACGGCCCGCACGGGGATCAGGTAGACCCGCCGGCGCTCAACTAACTGGTCGAACGCGATGACGGCGCCGTCCATCAAGCCCTCGGTCAACTGCAAAATAATCTCGTGTGGCACATCGCTGATGGCTAATGGCCGAGCGAAAACCCACCGGTTATTGTGCATGGCCCGTAGATGCCGTTTAATGCTCACGTCCAGCACGTGACCAAAGTTACTCAGGTGCTGGTAATAAATCTTGTAAAAGCCATCACGGAGTGTCAAAAAGGCGTACTCGTTCTGAAGCTTCGCGTAAAACGGTGTGCGAATGTGCGTTTCCATGTGCCCCAGGTAGAGCAGCTCCGCAATCTCCGACGGTAAGAGAAAGTCGAGATCGTCACCATGGACGTAATCTAGCCACTTCACCGGCGTGACATGCTTTGCCAACAAATAACGCCGAACTTGTGCCTGGCCGGTGACCGTTTGGAACCGGGTGTGGGGATTGATTTCCACATCGTTACCAGCTTCGGCGTTTAGCAACAACAACTGATTGGGTACCTCGGGGACCCCATTTAAAAAATCGGCGGGCGAGATTCCCAACGAGTACACCATGTTGGTAACTGGCTCTAAACTGAGATAGACAAAATTTCCACGCATGCTCTTTACACTCTTTCTGCTAAATTCCTCTCTTATTGTACACCGAAACAACCAGAGAACACCGCTTATTTTCCTACATTTTTTCGAGCCGGGCAATCCGGTCAGCGATTGGTGGATGGGTGGCGAACAAGTCCGCCATCTTGCGCTTCTGCTTGAAGGGATCACTAATGTATAACGCCGAGCTGTTGGGGTCAGCAGCAGTCATCGGTTGACTGTCGTCGATCTTCTCCAACGCCGAGATCAACCCCTGCGGATTACGGGTCAGCTCCACGCTAGCCGCGTCCGCCAGATACTCCCGGTTCCGGGATAACGCCATCTGGGCAATGCTGGCCGCTAAGGGGGCCAGAATAATCAGCAGGATTGACACCACAATGCCAATGATATTGCCGGCCGAGTCGTCATCGTTGTCGCGACGACGGGACCCAGCGCCCCACCAGAACCAGTTGCTGGCAAAGTTCACCAGGAACCCGATGGCGGCCGCCAGGGCCAACGCAATCGTCTGTAGGCGAATGTCGTAGTTCCGCACATGCGAAATCTCGTGGCCAATCACGCCCTCGAGCTCCTCACGGTTTAGGCGTTCCAGGATACCCGTGGTCACCGCCACAGCGGCGTGCTTGGGGTCATTCCCGGTCGCAAACGCGTTGGGACTGGCATCCTCAATGATGAAGACTCGCGGCATGGGGACCTGCCCCACCAGCGCCATGTCTTCGATCAGGTGCCAGAGTTGCGGGGCCTGTTGCTCGTTTTGAATCTCGCGGGCGTGATTCATGCTCATGACCACGTTGGTCGAGTTGCCAATCATGATCAGCATGTACACCACCGTAACCACGGCCGCCACGCCACACCCCATCTGCCAGCTACCGAAGAAGACGTCGCCAATGGCCGCCCCCAGCGCAAGCACCAGGATGCCGAACCCCGCCATCACGTAGCCGGTCCGGCGTTTGTTCATGGCAATCTGTTGATATAACATGTTATCGCCTACTTCGTGTTGAGATCATCGAAAGAAACTTTCGGCGCGGCTTTTTCCTCTTCGGGAACCTGCAGATAGTCTTCCATCTTGAAATGGTGAATATTTGCCACTAAATTGCTAGGGAAGGACTGGACCTTCATGTTCAAGTTCGCCACGGTACTGTTGTAAAGCTGCCGTGAGTAGGCAATCTTGTTTTCCGTGTTGGTCAGTTCCTCCATCAGGTTGGTGAACTGGGTGTTGGCCTTTAGGTCTGGGTAGTTTTCAGCGACCGCAAACAGGGAACGCAGAGTCCCGGACAGTTCGTTGGAAACTTCCATGGTCTGTTGCCGGTCCCCGGCCGGCACCGCCGTCAATTGGTTCCGTAATTCGACCACCTTTTTCAGAGTCGATTGTTCGTAGTTCGCGTACCCCTTCGCCGTCGAAACCAGGTTCGGAATCAAGTCATTCCGCCGCTTAAGTTGCACGTCGATCTGACTCCAGGATTCCTGAACGTGGGTCCGAGTCTGAACGAACCCGTTATACAGGGTGACATACCAGATGACCAGTAGCACCACAACGATAATTGCAATAATCCATGCCATAAAAATTACCACTCCTCCACTTAAATTTGTTAGACTAATCATAACAAACGCTACATATAGAGACCAGCAAGTTCACCGCGATTTAAGCAATAATTTAGGAGGTTCTCCCCATGCACCATATTTTATTTGTCTGTCTCGGCAACATCTGTCGTTCGCCCATGGCCGAAGCGATTGCCCAACAACTCATCGACCAGCAGGGCCTACAGGCGCAGTTTAGCGTCGATTCCGTCGCCACCAGTTACGAGGAAGAGGGCAACCATCCCCACCCCGGTGCCCTGAAGGCCATGCGACAGCACGGTCTCGATGCCAGCGCCCACCGCTCTCGGCCCATCACGGCCAAGGACTTCGCCTGGGCGGACACCATCATCACCATGGACCACGCCAACGTGGCAAACCTGCAACGCATGGCGCCATCGGCTAGCGACGCTGCCAAAATCAAGTTGTGTCTGGACATCCTGCCCGGACGACAAGGCCAGGCCATCGACGATCCCTGGTACACCCACAAGTTCGAGTTGACCTATCAAGAACTCGCCAAAGCCATCCCCGCTTGGCTGAACGCACTCGCTTAACACCTTAGTCTCTAGGGAACCGAAGTCCTTTCGGTTCCCTTTTTCGTGTCTTCCCGGTAATGCAACTTTCACAGATAACGTGGCAAATTTTGCACATAAAAGGGACCAGCCAACTTGCACTCGTCCCAAACTGATTATTCTTTATGATGGTGTGTCCTGCAATGTCCAAGTAATTTGGCCACTGTAAGTTCCGGCGGTGTTGTTGCCGTTCAACTTCAACAGCATCCCCCGGTCAGTGTTCCAGTTACCCGCAACATCGACGCTCGACCCATCGGTTGCGGTCTTGGCGTGGGTCTCGATCAACGTGTTACCAGTCCCAATCGTGTTGATATTGCCACTAGTGTCTTCGTAAACCAGTGACCCGGAAAGATTGTTACCCGATGAAGCAAAGGGCTCACTGATTCGCGCGTAAAGGTTCCACTGGCTACCCACGGCTCGGGTATCCTTGATGGACAGCTGCCAGTCCTTCTTGGTCGAAACCGTCTGGCGACTCCCCGTTAGAACCGTATTCTGAAAACTACTGTTAGTCGATACGGTATCAAAAGCTAAGGTCCCCACGGTCACCACCACGGTGACGTCGGCCGAGGTATTGCCATCGCTGTCAACGGCGTACAGGACCACGGTATTGTCCCCTTCCTTCAGGTCGCCCGCCGGCACCGTCAGGCTGAACTTGCCCAGGTCATCCGCGTTAGACAAGGTTAGGGTGTCCAAGTCCTTACCGTTGACCGTCGCGTGAATCTTGAGGTCACTGTTGGTCATGGTGCTCCCAGACGGTAACGTGATCTTCCCGGTAACCTTGGCGTCGGTTCCACCACCGACGCTGACCGTTGGCTTGTCCACGGTCAGTCCCAGAGTTGAGGTCACGGCCTTAACCGTAAATGGAACGGTCGCTGCCGACGTGACGGCCCGGGTCCCCCGGAAGTAGCTGGTCGCAGTCGGCACGTCGCCAGCCACGTTGCTGACCTTACCATTCAGGGAGATCTTCGCCCAAGCGTTGTTTGAATTTAAGGTCTTCAGCTCATTGACCACTTGCTGATTCGACAGACCGGCCAGTGAGAAGTTGGCGTCGGTCCCATCGTTGTAGGCCACCGTGGCCGAACTAAACGTCAGGTTGTTCGGCAGAGTCAGTTCGGCCTTTAAGCCGTCCCAATCGAGCTCCCCATCGTCATACGATAAACGATAGTCCAAGCGAATTCGGTCGTTCCCCTTGACCGTGGCTCCCGAGGTGATTTCCGCCCCGGTAGTGGTATCGGTCAGTTTCGCGGTCGCGCTTGCACTCACCACGTTGGGAATCTGTTCGAAGATCACGAAGTTGTTTTCCGTAAAGCCCCCGGTCGACCCGGTGAACCCGAACCGCACGTTGTTGCTGCCCAGCTTAGCGGGGTCGATATCGACCGTCGCTGTCTGCGCACTGGCCTGTGCCATCCCGGTGGTGGGGTTCTTATCATTGAAGGTGTAGGTCATCTGCCCGGTATCGCCGGCATTGGGATTCCAAGACAGCGTCACGTGATGCCACTTCTGATCGGCCAGGAAGCCGTAGTTGCTCCCCTGAATTAGACCGTTGTGTTTCAGCGTGGCATACCTTTTTTGATTAAGCAACGACCCACCCGTGGCCTTGGCAATTGCATAACTGCTGGCCTCACCCGGATAGTTCGAGGCGATATGCGGCTGTGTAATCGTGCCATTCGTGGTGTCGGCATCAAATGATAAGCCATTAGGAACATCAGCATTTGTCTTCACGTCGTTGATATAGGTATCGAACTCCAACGCCCAGCTTTTCTGAATGGCACTTGCGGCGATTCGCTGTGTATAAGTGGCATCCGTTCCCGACGGCGTGTACATGGCCGCCGAATCAATGCCCCAAACCCCCAGGGGTTCGCCAAAGTAGGTCCCACCGTACGCCGGCGAAACCGCGGTCCCGCCGTTTTGGAGGACGAATGCCATGCCATCCCCGGCGGCGTTCGAGTTGGCCGACGTGCCGGTGGTCCCGGACTGCCCAAAGTAGAGCCACATTGAGGCCCTCTGCTTTTTGGCTAAATTAAACTGGACCCCACCGGCACTGGTTCCTTTGGTCCAAATCGAACCAATCTGGTTACCGCTGTTGGTCAGGTTAATCGCCTTGGTGGTGGTATCGTTGGTCGTCGCGACCACGCTGGCGTTGTTGGGATACCCCGAAACGGTACTGGCCGATGACGTGAAGTACTCCGTCAGATCAATCCCAATTGGCGCCGATGCGAGCGCCCGTTTGTAGTCTGCCGCGTCAGTTTCGGCGTGGGCCGTGGTGGTTTGTCCCACCACGCCCACGGCCAGTAAGAGGCCCAATAGCCCCATGACTCGGCTAATTCGTTTAACTTTCATCGTTAGCTCCCCCAAACTTATCAGTCCTTCGGCTAACCCACAGTGTCCTTAGTCGTCTTCATCCTGCTTCCGCCGATTCTTCAACAGAAGGTAGATAATGATGGCCAGTAGCAACACGATCAGGATGCCACCAGCGACAAACCACCAGAAGTAGTTTTTCTGCGGCTGGTTGTATTTATTGGCCAGCTGACCAATTTCCTTTTGGGTGACCGTGAAGTTCTTGGTAAAGTGCCAGTGGTAACCGCCCTTCGCAGTTGCGTCCAGCGTCAACGTGTAGGTGCCGGCAGCCAGTTGCGTGCTGCCCCACGGAATGGCGTACGAGAAGTTACTGTTCGGTGCCATCGCCATGTTTGACTTCTCATTTTGTAAGACGACCTTGCTGTCGCCCTCCTTAGTCACCTTGGTCTTGACCTTCAAGTCTCGCATCATCCCTGGTTCGGGATTTTGTAACTTGGCCTCAACCTGGTTCAAGGAATTGGTCTGCCCCGTCTTAACACTCAGCA
>DXGJ01000024.1 GCA_019113985.1 Candidatus Levilactobacillus faecigallinarum | reverse complement strand
ACTTCTTCAATCAGTTGAAGAACTTTCGTAGGATTGCAACGCGTTATGATAAGCTCGCTCATGTTTATCTGGCTACGGTTTACATTGCCTCAATTTGCATCTTACTTAAGTAGTTTTCAGACGGACCCTAATAGAATTTCCTATCTTAGCCAGTTTAACAGCCCAGTAAGCAATAACGATTTCCACTATACCAGTTATAATAGAAATAATGATAGATATCATATGATATATCCTCCTAGTAATTAAAATAACGAATATTATTTTAGTCTTCTTGATACGGGCTTTAATCGACCAATATATTATATTTGTATCCTAATTCATAATTGTCAGGATTGTCAGGCACTAAAATGGTGCGTCAAGAATCGTTAAATCATCTTTAGATAGAGTGCAACGGTAGGACTAGATGCTGTGGAAGGTCAATTATTTTATTTGACACATAAAATAAGCTTAACCATGTGTATTTAAGAGTGGTTAGGCTTATACGCTTGAAAAAATTGATTTTCGAAAATATTAGTGGTCCCGAACCAGTAACATCGTCGTCAGCCGCATCAAATCCTCCCGCGCCTGCACGTCGGGGAGGGTGGCAATCAGCTGCTGGGCGCGGATGGTCCAGTCGGTGGCCAGCTTACGGGCGGCGGGGACACCATCGTATTGGGTCACCAAGTTGCGGACCTGGTCGATGTCCTCGGCCGTCATGTGGTGTTTTTTCTTCAATAATTGATGAAAATCGTGACGGTTTTGCGGAATTGCTAACAGGAGCGGCAACGAGTACACGCCCGAGCGCAAGTCCTCTAAAATTGGCTTCTTAGTCTTCTTGGGGTCGCCCGCGTAATCCAAGATGTCATCCAACATCTGGTAGGCCGTCCCAATCGCCAGCCCAATCTTGCGGGCCTGGTCCTTCACGCCCTGGGGCGCATCACTCAACTGGGCCCCCTGGAAGCAGGCCAGCGCGAACAACTCCGCCGTCTTACCCGCAACTTCATCTAAGTATGCGTCTAGCGTCGCGTTCTCCTGGTAATTCAACGCCATCTGGCCCAGCTCACCGGTTAGAATCTTGTGCATTGCGTCGATGTGGGCCTGAATCTGTGTTATATCGTTAGTCGACTTCAAGACCTGGTTGAAGTATGCCGTGAACATAAAGTCACCGGCGTAAATCGCATTGCGCTGCCCGTACTTCATCTGAATCGTGCGCACCCCGCGCCGAGTGGGGGATTCGTCAATCACGTCGTCGTGAATCAGGGTCCCCACGTGCAGAATCTCCAACGCCGCAGCGCCCGCGCGGAGCTGTTCCGCGGTGGCCGCCGTCCCGAAGGCCGCAAACAAATAGAAATACCCGGGGCGTAAGAGCTTGCCACCGGATTGGAGTAAGGCTAATATTTTACTGTGGATGGGTTGGTTCTCTAACTTGACCGCATCCAGCAAATAGGTCTGGAGCATTTCAAGTTGGGGGGCCACCTGCGGAAATTGTCGCCATAGTTGTCGATCCATATTGCACCTCGTCTTTTCACATTAATTTCAGTTTACTGACATGCGAAAACGTTGTCAAACAAAGCTTACGCAAAATAGTCTATTCCATAGGGGGAATTCTTTTTGACGGTTAATATCTTTCTCGAACTGGTCGAAATCAAGGCCAAAATTGCCTCGGTCTGGCCGTTTCTATTAGGCCTCATCTTCGTGGCCTTTAACTTTCACCACCTGAACTGGGGCCTCGACGCCCTGTTTTTCCTGGCGATGCTCCTGTTCAACATGGCCGTGGACATCAACGACAACTACCAGGACTACACTAAGGCCGACGACACCCAAGCGGCCGAGTGGAAACGCCACACTAACATCATCGGCGTGCACCACCTCAACGTTCACGGTATCTTCGTCCTGATGGCTGGCTTCGCGGTGGTTGCCGGCCTGATTGGCCTGTACCTGGTCTGGGTTACCGGTTGGCCGCTGCTGGTGATGGGCGTCTTCTGCTTCCTGGTGGGGTACCTCTACGCTGGCGGGCCCAAGCCACTTTCCGGGACACCCACGGGGGAGTTCTTTGCCGGCTTCACCATGGGCTACATGATTATGTTGATCACGGTCTACCTGAACTTATACCAGACCCACGCGTTGACCGCAGCCCTCTACGCCCGGGTCCTGTTGGCCTCCGGGGTGGCCGTGACCGCCATCGCCGCGTTGTTGTTGGCCAACAACATCTGTGATGCCCAGGAGGACCTCGACCTGAACCGGACCACCATCGTCTACTTCATTGGCAAGCGCGCGGCCCTGTGGCTGTTTGCCGGCTTTTACCTGGTGGGCTACCTTTGCCTGGTGCTGAGCGTAATCTTGGGGGATTTACCGGTTTGGTCGCTCCTGGCGCTGGTCAGTGCGATTCCCGTGGTTAAAAACATCCGCGCCTTTTTCCGGGTTCAGGTCAAGAAGCAGACGTTTATCTTAGCCGTTCGTAACCTGGGTATCCTCGCGCTAAGCACGGTGGTCGCCGAAGGGCTAGGCCTCCTGTTATCTTAAACGTTCCTAAATTTCGGGGGATGGCCGTTGTCCTTTTACCCCGTTTTCGGGTAGAATGGAGGATAAACTAGTAAAGCGTTAAATACATGGAGGCTAATCAATAATATGAAGATTTTAGAGGACCGCATCCTAAAAGACGGCACCATTCGCCCCGGCGACGTGCTGAAAGTCGACAACTTCTTGAACCACCAAGTCGACCCCAAACTGATGGATCAGATGGGTGCCGAATTCGCCAGCAAGTTCGCTGACGCCGGCGTCACTAAGGTCCTGACTGTTGAGTCTTCCGGTATCGCGCCCGCCGTGATGGCCGCCCTACACCTGGGTGTGCCGATGATCTTCGCGCGGAAGCACAAAAGCCTGACGTTGACCGACCACCTCTACACGGCCAAGGTGTATTCCTACACCAAGCAGGTCAACAACGACATCTCCATTGACCGGCGCTTCCTGGACCCCAACGACAAGGTCCTGATCATCGATGACTTCCTGGCAAACGGCCAAGCCGTCCAGGGGTTGTTCGACATCGCCAAGACCGCCAACATCGGCGTTGCTGGGGTCGGCGTGGTCATCGAGAAACGGTTCCAGAAGGGTCACCAGATGGTGGTCGACGCCGGTGTGCCGCTGGTCGCCTTGGCTAGCATCGCCAAGTTTGAGAATGGCTCGGTGACCTTTGCCCAAGATTAGGCAGTTTTGACTTGCCGAACGCGGCGGTTAATCCTAGAATAACTATTGGATGGCTATTTGTTTTAGAGAATAAATAAATTATAAAGTGGAAAGTAGGGAGCAAAATTGGCGAATACGGTCTTATATCCTGGCGATACGATTGGTGTGATTGGGAGCAGTGCCAACGCCGCAATGTTGGTGACCACGGCACGAAAAATGGGGTTCCGCGTGGGCGCGTACGGCGTCGACGAGACCAGTGAGGCCTTGCAGTTAGCTGATTTTAAGGCAGTTGGGAATGGTAAGGACAAGGCAAAGCTCCAACACTTCGCGGAGAGCTGTGCGGCCATCGTGTACGATTCCGAGCACGTTAGCACCAGCGTCGTGAAGTTCTTGTCCCAGTACACCCGGATTCCCCAGGGGAGCGACCTGCTCGAGATGATGCAGGACCGCCTGCTGGAACGGGCCTTCTTCGAACAACTGAACGTCAATATTGCGCCGTACGCCACGATCATCGACCTCGACGACGTGTACCAGTCGGTCAATTCGATTGGCTACCCCTGCGTGTTGAAGCCGATTCAAAAGGAGTGGTCGACCGGCCGCGAGCTGGTGATTCGCACCCAGACGGACATCGCCAAGGCGGCGGGCCTGCTGGACTGGGGGACCTACATCCTGGAATCCCAAATCGCTTACGACCGCGAGTACTCCTTGCTGGTCGCTCGCGGCACCGACGGCAACCAACAGCTCTTCCCGATTACGGAAGCCGAATCGATCAACGACGAACCCTTCAAGACCTGGGTACCCGCCGACGTGGACCCGGCCGTGGCCAGCGAACTCCAACGGATCGCCGGTGAGGTTGGCAAGCACGTCAACTACGTCGGGGTCTTCGAGGTCGGGTTCTACCTGACCAAGAATGGCTCGGTCTACGTCAAGAAGATTGTGCCGGCGCCTAGCGCCAACGGCTACGTCTTCGCCGACGCGGCCACGGTGGACGAGTTCTCGGAACACCTTCGGGCCGTTGCCGGGTTGCCCCTGGCAACGCCACAGGTTCTAACGCCGGCAGTCACGGTGGCCTTTACCAAGGGCCAACAGGCGGCGATGCGGACCCAGTGGCAGATCAAGCCCAACTGGCACTTTAGTTTTTACCACCTGCGCAACCAGGACGATGACGCCGTGATGGGCCACGTCTCCGTGCAGGGGGGCTCGGTCAAGGTCATCTTAGACCAGCTTGACGACACGGGCATCTGGTCGGCCGGTACCGATGACGATGCCCCCAGTGCCGAATAATTAGGATTAACGTAAACTGATGTTGCCTCATCACTGGGGGACATCAGTTTTTATTTTGAACGGAGGACTTTTTATGACGATTGCAGCTGTAACGGACCGCACTCCCGCCTTGATGGCCCAACTGGTGGCCGTCTGGGAGGGGAGCGTGCGCGCGACCCACGATTTTTTGACCGAAGACGAGATTCAAGCCATCAAGACCTACGTTCCCCAGGCGTTAGCGGCGGTAGAACACCTAGTCGTCGCTTACGATGCGGCGGACCAGCCGGTAGCCTTCATGGGCTGTCACGACCAGCAACTGGAAATGTTGTTCGTCGCGCCCAGCCAGCGCGGTCAGGGATTGGGGAAACAACTCTTGACGGTGGCGATGCAGCAGTACCAGGTGACCCAACTGGTGGTCAACGAACAGAATCCCCAGGCTCGCGGCTTTTACGAGCACTGCGGTTTTCACGTGGTGCGGCGGTCAGAGCTGGATGAGCAGGGGCAACCGTACCCGATTTTGGTGATGGCACGGGCTAGTGTCTGACCCGACCAGTAGGGTGATTATTCTCACCGTACAGCGTGCGAATTCTTGAGTGAAAATTCCGGGTGAATTCAGCAGAACGTATGTTTCTTTGGTATAATGGTCAGGACTAACTACAGAGAGGATTGTGTTCACGGTGGCAGGAGAAGAATTATTAACGGGCATGAATGACAAGCAAACGGAGGCCGTCTTACAGACGGAGGGTCCCTTACTGGTTCTGGCGGGTGCCGGCAGTGGGAAGACCCGGGTCTTAACGCACCGGGTCGCGTATCTGATCGAACATAACCACGTGTTACCGTGGCACATCTTGGCGATCACCTTCACCAACAAGGCCGCCAAGGAAATGCGTGAACGGGTGGCCAAATTACTGGGTCCCGACGGCAACGACGTCTGGGTCTCCACGTTCCACGCGTTGTGTGTCCGGGTCTTGCGGCGTGATGCCGATAAGCTGGGCTACAACCGGGCCTTCACCATTGCCGATACCGGCGAACAACGGACGCTCATCAAGCGGGTCTTACAGGACCAAAACTTAGACGTGAAGAAGTACGACCCGCGGTCCGTTTTAGGCGCCATTTCCAACGCCAAGAACGCCCTCCAGACACCGGCGATGATGGCCGATGAGGCGGGCAACCCGTTTGAGACCACGGTGGCGTCCGTTTACGACAGCTACCAACGCGCCTTAAAGGCCAACCAGGCGATGGACTTTGATGATTTGATTATGCTGACCATCAAGCTGTTTAAGCAGGAGCCGTC
Source organism: Candidatus Levilactobacillus faecigallinarum (assembly GCA_019113985.1). Lineage (GTDB taxonomy): Bacteria > Bacillota > Bacilli > Lactobacillales > Lactobacillaceae > Levilactobacillus > Levilactobacillus faecigallinarum. The sequence goes on along the minus strand of DXGJ01000024.1, from coordinate 11,878 downwards.
CGTGCTGGGCTACTACCAGGACAAGTTCCAATACATCCACGTCGACGAATACCAAGACACCAACGACGCGCAGTACGAGCTGGTCAACATGTTGGCCAAGAAGCACGATAACCTGTGTGTCGTCGGGGATGGGGACCAAAGTATCTATGGCTGGCGGGGCGCCAACATGGAAAACATCCTGAACTTCGAGAAGGACTATCCCGACGCCCACGTGACCATGCTAGAACAGAACTACCGCTCGACCAAGACCATCCTGGACGCGGCCAACGACGTTATCCAGCAGAACGTCAACCGGAAGAAGAAGGACCTCTGGACCGAAAACGGCCAGGGGGACAAGATTCACTACTACCGCGGGCAAAACGAAAACGACGTGGCCCATTACGTGGTCGCGAAGATTCAGGAAGAACGCGAGCAGAACCACCGCGATTACGGGGACTTTGCCGTGCTCTACCGGACCAACGCCCAATCCCGGGTGATTGAAGAAACCCTGGTCAAAGCCAACATTCCTTATACCATGGTCGGCGGCCACAAGTTCTACGATCGCAAGGAAATCCGCGACGTTTTGGCCTACCTGACGCTGATCGCCAACCCGGCCGATTCCATGAGCCTGGAACGGATCATCAACGAACCTAAACGGGGCATCGGGAATACCAGTCTGGAAAAACTCCGGGACTTCGCCGACATGAACGACTGGAGTGAGCTAGAGGCCACCCAAAACGTGGCGTTAGCCAACAACATCAGTTCTCGGAGCCGCGGGGCCATGGAGAAGTTTGGGATGACCATCAAGGCCATTCAGGACGCCGCTGCGACCAACAACGTCTCCGACATCACCAACGATATCTTGGAGAAGACCGGTTACCTGCAGGCTCTTAAGGCCACCAAGTCGTTGGAAAACGAGACCCGTATCGAAAACATCGAGGAATTCCTGTCTGTGACCCAGAAGTTCGATAGCGACTGGGACCAGGAAGATCACGACGATGATGCCGACAACCGCTTGGTCGAATTCTTAGCCGATTTGGCCTTAGTTTCCGCCCAAGATGACGTCGACGAAGAACCCGCCGAGGTCACCCTGATGACGTTACACGCCGCCAAAGGGTTGGAATTTCCGGTTATCTTCCTGATGGGCTTGGAAGAGGGGATTTTCCCACTCTCCCGGGCCATGCTTGAGGAAGACCAGCTGGAAGAAGAGCGCCGTTTGGCTTACGTGGGGATCACGCGGGCCCAGCAGAAGCTTTACCTGACCAACGCTTACTCGCGGATGTTATACGGTCGGCGGCAGAACAACCCGCAGTCACGGTTCGTGACCGAGATTGCGCCGGAGCTCCTACAGCTGGACTACAGTGAAAGCAAGAGTGGTTTGACGCCACAACGCCGTGACGTACCGTTTGCCCGGCGGACGGCCAGCGCCGTTGCCAACCCGTACCACGGCAAGACCGGCCGTATCACGGAAGACACCGGGACCGGTGCCGGCAAGGTTAGCTGGGGCGTTGGCGACAAGGCCAGCCACAAGAAGTGGGGCATTGGGACCGTGGTCAAGGTCAACGGGACCGGCGAAGACGCCGAACTCGACATCGCCTTCCCCGAACAAGGCGTCAAGCGTTTGCTGGCGGCCTTCGCACCAATCAAACGCATGGACTAAACTGGATGTTTGCTGGCGATGATTGGCCTCCGGGGCGGGCTAAAAATTGGCTGGAACGTGGTGGGCCGACTTTGAGCCCGAAGTTCAGGTCTCAAAGCTCGACCTTTTCCTAAGCCGGCTGAGAAACGCCGACTAAGGAAAACGACACCACTGAGCCATTTTTAGCCCACCCCTCCGGCTGGATTAGTCGCTGTTGTGTAAATGTGTTGTGAAATAAAAGCCTGTGTGGCGGATAGCTTTGCTAGCACAGGCTTTTCTACTGGAAAAATTTGGCTTCAGATGAACCAGCTTGAATCACTAATGCTTTCGTAAGATGCGGGCATTCTGTGTCAAAAATGGGTGACGAAACAGTATAATGGAGTAGTGGCAATTTGATAGATGACCAGTAACCGCCCAACAGATTGTTCGCCGGATTACGGGTAACGTCTGATTTTGGGATTATGAATGCCTAAGTTGTTTAAATGGCGAGTGCAGGCTGGTTGTGTTTACGGTTGCAAGGCTTTCCGTGTCATTGACCATCTGTTAGCTTAGGTTCCCGGAGGTTGCGGGGGGCTGGGCCTGTGTCGTTAGCGTTAGTCGCGGTACTTTCGCGGCTTACGCTAAGGCCGAGCTTTGAGATTCACGGGTCTCAGTGAAGCTCAAAGTCGTGCCCACGGCCCACCCGCCCCCCGCGACCGGAGGGAACCCGGTCTTGCACCATCGTAAACAACTCTAAATGCATATAAAAATATTCAAGGGGGAGAACCAGGATGACTGACAAACCCGTTAAGGACTTAACTGAACAACAGGCCGCTGAGGAGGCGGCCGACTTGCGGCCGCAATTGACCGCGTGGGGCAAGGCGTACTATGATGCTGATGCGCCAACCGTGGAAGATGACGTGTACGACCGCGTTTACGCGCGCCTGGTGGCCCTGGAAACTGCCTTTCCGACCATCGTCACGGCGGACTCGCCAACCCAACACGTCGGGGGAACCACCCGCGGGGACTTGCCCAAGGTGACCCACGAGATTCCCATGCTGTCATTGGGGGATGTTTTCTCCATCGACGAGCTGAAGGAGTTTGACGCGCGCCTGCGGGAGAACGTCGAGGAGGACTTCGACTATAACTGTGAGCTGAAGATCGATGGCCTGGCCATCAACCTGCACTACGAAAACGGCAAGTTCGTTCAGGGGTCGACCCGGGGCAACGGGAGCATCGGTGAAGACATCACCGCCAACCTATTGACCCTGCCGTCGATTCCCAAGTCCCTGAGCCGGCCGTTATCGATCGACGTGCGGGGCGAGTGTTACATGCCCAAGGCCGCTTTCTTGGCCCTGAACCAACGCCGCGAGGCCGAGGGCAAGGCACCGTTTGCCAACCCACGGAACGCCGCGGCCGGGAGCTTGCGTCAACTGGATACCCAGGTGACCGCCGACCGGAAGCTAGCGACCTTTATGTACAACATCGCCGACTACGACCCGCTGGACACCCGGACCCAGAGTGGTTTGCTGGATGAGTTGGCCGAGCTGGGCTTCAGTACCAACCCGACCTATCAAGTGGCCCACGATATGGCCGACGTTCAGGCCTACATCGACGAATACACCGGTCAACGCAACGACCTGGCCTATGGTATTGATGGCATCGTCATCAAGGCCAACCCGCTACCGTTGCAACGAGAATTAGGCGCCACGGTCAAGGTGCCACGTTGGGCGATTGCCTACAAGTTCCCGCCCGAAGAGGTCGAAACGGTGGTCCGCGACATCGAGTGGACCGTCGGCCGGACCGGCATCGTGACGCCGACCGCCGTGATGGATCCGGTGCCCCTAGCCGGCAGCACGGTCGCCCGGGCCTCGTTGCATAATCCTGACTACCTGGCAGCTAAGGACATTCGCATCGGCGACACGGTCTTGCTGCACAAGGCCGGAGACATCATCCCCGAAATCTCGCAGTTTGTCGCCGCAAAACGGCCGGCCGACGCCGCGGTTTATCCGGTACCGACCCACTGCCCGTCCTGTGGGGCCGAGCTGGTCCACCTGGACGAGGAAGTCGCGCTGCGCTGCATCAATCCCGGTTGTCCGGCGCAACTCGCCGAGGGGATGAACCACTTTGCCTCACGAAACGCGATGAACATCGCCGGGTTGGGACCGCAAATCGTGGCCCAGCTCTTCGACCGCCAGTTGGTCAGCGACGTGGCCAGCCTGTACACCCTGACTGCCGACCAATTATTAACTTTAGATAAATTTGGTGATAAGTCCGCCCAAAACCTCTTGACAGCCATCGACAATAGTCGCAATAATTCACTAGAGCGGTTGCTCTTTGGTTTGGGGATTCGTCACGTTGGTGCCAAGGCGGCGCGGTCGATTGCCGAGCACTTTGGCGACATCGACCACCTGATGGCGGCCGACGCCGAAGCGATTGTCGCCATCGACACCGTCGGCCAAATTATCGCCGACAGCGTCGTGACCTACTTCAGCACGGACCAAGTCCAGCAGTTGATTGCCCGGTTGCGGACGGTCGGGGTCAACCTGACCTATACCAGTGGGGCCGTCGTCACCGATGAGGACAGTCAGTTTGCGGGCCAACGGGTCGTTTTGACCGGGAAGCTCCTGGAACTGACCCGTCCCGAGGCGACCGCCTGGCTGGAACAGCACGGGGCCACGGTCACCGGGAGCGTCTCCAAGAAGACCGACCTGGTGATTGCGGGGGAGGCGGCCGGCAGTAAGCTGACCAAGGCCCAATCCCTGGGAATCACCGTGTGGAACGAGGCCCAACTACAGAGCGCCATGACTGAAAAATAAGCAGCATTTTAGGAGGAAAAATTCGTGAAACGGTTACGAACTTTTATCGCATTAGCCGCCGTACCCCTGTTTCTCGCGGCGTGTGGTAATCTTAGTAGTTCGAGCATGTCCTCGGGCTCGAACACCAGCAAGTCGGGGACCCAATTGACGGGTCAGAGCACCGACACCGATTATGAAGGGGTCATCAAGAGTGGCCACTACCAGACCAGTAAGTCGCGGGGGGTCACGAACACCCAAGACTCCGGGAACACGTATAACCTGAAGAGCTTCGAGAGCGGGATGCAGAACGTTTCCAAGAAGGTCTTCTCGACCAAGAACTACGTCTTCCAGGAAGGCCAATACCTGAGCACCGATACCGTCCAGAACTGGATCGACCGGAAGAGCAAGTCTAATTCGACCGGACTGAACCCGGCTTCCAACGGCTCGACCTCGGCATCTAAGCGGAATCCCATCTACATCCAAGCGATTGAAGAGCAGGATTACATGACCCAGAAGAACAACAAGCTCTCCTTGGGTGGGGTCACGGTCGGCATCGCGGTCAATTCGGTGGACTACTACAAGAAGGAACAGTACGGGGCCACCTACGAGACTAAGATCGACAAGGCCACCGGTGAAGCCTACGCCAAGAAGGTCGCTAACACGGTCCTCCAGCGGATGCGTAAGAAGTCGGCGCTGAAGAATGTGCCGATCGTGATTGCCATCTACCGTCAGGCCTCCGATGACAGTCTGGTCGGCGGGAACTTCCTGGCCTACTCGACCAACAAGGCCGGGACCACCAGCGTTTCCAGCTGGACGGCCCTGGACGAAAAGAACTACGTCTTCCCGATTGAGAGTGGGACCAGCAGTCCCAACAGTAACGACGTAAGTGCCTTCTCCAACTTCAAGAGTCAGGTCGAAAACTTCTTCCCGAACTTGAGTGGGGTCACGGCCCAAGCCCGTTACAGCGGCAAGACGCTGCAGGGGATGCACGTCAACATCACCACGCAGTTCTATAGTCAAACGGAAATTATCAGCTTTACCCAGTACCTTCAGACGGCGGCACAGAAGTATCTGCCATCCGGGGTGCCAATCGACATCACGGTCTCCTCGACCGACGGCGTCCAGAGTTTCCTGGCGCGGACCGCGACCGAGAAGAAGTTCACCAGTCACGTCTTTAACAGTTATTAAGCCAAAAAGCGTTCCTCGCCAACGGGGGACGCTTTTTTCGACGGACATGGTAGCCAGTCAGGGCGGTGGAAGTCGCTGAAACACCGGTCGGGGGGCGTGAAATCGGTACCGTTTATCAAGTGGGTTAACCACTTGGCGAAAAGGGACGGATTTTTAGCCAGAATCTTTGGCGTATCGCCGATATATGGTAAAATAGCAATGTGTGTTTACGCTACGGCATTGCCGGGGTAAACGGTAATACGGATAATTAAGAAAGAGGGATAAATTGATGGCTAATCGAATTAATCGTGACCAAGTGAAGCACGTTGCCGAACTGGCAAAACTTGAGTTTACGAACGACCAACTGGACGCCTTAGTGCCCCAATTGGATGAGATCATCGGCTTATTTGAATCGCTCAGTGAAGTCGACACGTCAAACGTCGAACCGACGAGTAACGTCACCGACCAAATCAACGTCATGCGTGAGGACGTTGCGGACAACTGGGGACAAAGTGAAGCACTCTTGAAGAACGCACCGGACGCCGCGCGCGGCTACATTAAGGTGCCAGCCATCATCGATGAAAGTGAGGATTAATTAATGGACTACTTAAAGCAAGACCTCGCTGGCCTGCATGCTGACCTGGTCGCCAAGAAGTACAGCTCCAAGGAACTGACCCAAGCGACCTTCGACAACATCAAGGCAACCGACCCAGAAATCAACGCCTTCCTGCACCTGAACGAAGACGCTGCTTTAGCCCAAGCTGAAAAGATCGACCAAGCCGGCATCGCCGAGAACGACCCGTTAGCCGGGATTCCCATGGCGTTGAAGGACAACATGGTCACCAAGAACATTCCCACGACCGCGGGTTCCAAGATTTTGGAAGACTTCAAGCCGGTCTACGACGCCACGGTGGTCAACAAGCTCCGCGACGCCAAGATGATCTCGGTTGGGAAGACCAACCTGGATGAATTCGCCATGGGGAGTTCGACCGAAAATTCCGCCTTTAAGACCACCAAGAACGCCTGGGACCACACCAAGGTGCCCGGTGGGTCTTCCGGTGGGTCCGCCGCAGCCGTTTCGGCTGGGATGGTGCCCGCAGCCTTAGGGTCCGATACCGGTGGCTCGATTCGGCAACCATCCGCCTTTAACGGCGTGGTGGGGATGAAGCCCACCTATGGCCGGGTTTCCCGTTGGGGTCTGATCGCCTTCTCATCTAGTCTGGATGAAATTGGGACCATCACCCGCAGCGTCAAGGACAACGCCATGATGCTCAGCGCCATCGCCGGGCACGACTACCATGATTTAACCACCTCCGACAAGGCTGTGCCGAACTTCGCCACGGACCTGACCGCCGCTGCTAGCGTTAAGGGCATGCGGATTGGTTTGCCCAAGGAATTCCTGGCTGAAGGGGTCGCTGACGACGTGAAAGCCGCCATCTTGGCCGCCGCTGACACCTACCGCAAGTTAGGCGCCACGGTCGACGAAGTTTCCCTGCCACACAACAAGTACGGAGTCGCTGCTTACTACATCATCGCCTCATCCGAAGCCTCATCCAACCTGCAACGGTTCGATGGGATTCGTTACGGTTACCGGGCCAAGGACGTCAAGAACCTGGAAGACGTCTACGTGAAGTCCCGTTCCGAAGGCTTTGGTGAAGAAGTTAAGCGGCGCATCATGTTGGGGACCTTCTCCTTATCCGCTGGGTTCTACGACGCCTACTTCGTGAAGGCCGCTAAGGTGCGGACGGTCATCTTAAACGATTTCCAAGAAATCCTGAAGGACCACGACTTCATCATGGGCCCCGTTGCGCCAACCACGGCCTTCGGTATCGGCGCCAAGATTGATGACCCAGTTACCATGTACATGAACGACGTCCTGACGATTCCGGTCAACTTGGCCGGCTTACCAGGCCTGTCGATGCCAGCTGGCTTCAGCAATGGTTTACCCGTTGGGATGCAACTGATTGGGCGGCCATTCGACGAAAGCACGCTGTACAAGGCGGGGTACGTCTTTGAACAAAACACTGATTTTCATCAATTAGTTCCCACGTTAGGAGGCCAAAACTAATGAATTTTGAAACGACCATTGGGCTGGAAGTCCACGTGGAATTAAAGACGAATTCGAAAATTTTTAGTCCATCACCCGTTGAATTTGGGGATGACCCCAACGCCAACACCAACGTGATCGACTGGGGGTATCCCGGGGTCCTGCCAACCACCAACAAGGGTGTGGTTGCCGACGGAATCATCGCGGCCCTGGCCCTACACGCCACGGTTGAGCAACACACGCACTTCGACCGGAAGAACTACTTCTACCCCGATAACCCCAAGGCTTACCAAATCACGCAAGCCGACAAGCCCATCGGTCACGATGGCTGGGTCGAGGTGACCGTTGACGGTGTGAAGAAAAAGATTGGTATCGAAGAGATGCATATCGAAGAAGATGCCGGGAAGAACACCCACGAACGTGACTACTCCTACGTCGATTTGAACCGGCAAGGGACGCCACTGATCGAAATCGTGTCGAAGCCCGACATTGCGTCACCCGATGAGGCCTACGCTTACCTGGAAGCCCTGCGGCAACGGATTCAATTTACCGGGATTTCCGACGTGAAAATGGAAGAAGGCTCCATGCGGGTCGACGTCAACATCTCCGTCCGTCCCGTGGGCCAAGAGAAGTTCGGGACCAAGACCGAATTGAAGAACTTGAACTCCTTTACTTACGTGAAGCGCGGGTTGGAATTCGAGCAGAAGCGCCAACAACAGGTCTTAATGTCCGGTGGTAGCATTCGCCAAGAGACCCGGCGGTTCGACGAAAAGACCGGTGAGACCATTCTGATGCGGGTCAAGGAAGGTTCCGACGATTACCGTTACTTCCCAGAACCCGACCTGCCAGCGCTGAACATCAGCGACGACTGGATCAAGGAATTGGGCGACGCCATGCCTGAAATGCCAGGGAACCGGCGCGAGCGCTACGTCAACGACCTGGGGCTGACCGACTACGATGCCATGGTCATCACCCAGACCAAGGAAATGTCCGACTTCTTCGACGAAATGGTCCGTTTGAAGGCCGATCCGAAGATGGCTGCCAACTACCTGCAAGGGGACGTTAACGCCTACCTGAACGACCGCCAAGCCGATTTATCGGCAACTCAGTTGACACCTGCCAACTTAGCCGGTATGATTAACCTCATTTCCGACGGCACCATCTCGACCAAGATGGCCAAGAAGGTCTTCAAGGCCGTGACCCAGGGTGAAGAACCGAAGGCCTACGTTGAAGCGCACGGGTTGGTGCAATTATCCGACCCCGCTAAGCTACAACCAATCATCGATGACGTGCTGGACCAGAACCCACAATCCATCGAAGACTTTAATAATGGGAAAGACCGGGCCGTGGGCTACCTCGTGGGTCAAATCATGAAGCAGACCCATGGACAAGCCAACCCACAAGTCGTCAACAAGCTCTTGATGGCGGCTTTGAAACACTAGAGAACATGGAGGCACCAATGTATGCGTAAACGGGCACGGGTGATTTATAACCCAACCTCAGGCCGTGAGGCGTTAAAGAAAGATTTAATCGATATTTTGGCAGTGTTCGAGCAGGCCGGTTACGAGGCCAGTGCCTACGCGACCACGCCAGCGCCGAATTCGGCTCAAGATGAGGCGACTCGGGCGGCCAAGGCAGGGTTTGAACTCATCGTGGCCGCTGGTGGCGACGGGACCATCAACCAGGTGGTCAACGGTTTGGCGGGACTCCCGCACCGGCCCAAGATGGCGATCATCCCGGCCGGAACCACCAACGACTATGCCCGCGCACTCCACATTCCGCGTGAGGACCCCTTGGCGGCGGCCAAGGTGGTCTTGAAGGACCAGACCATCAAGATGGACATCGGTCAGGCCGGCGACCAGTACTTCATCAACATTGCTGGTGGGGGCCTGTTGACCGAGTTGACCTACGATGTGCCATCGAACCTGAAGTCGATTTTCGGTTACCTGGCCTACCTGGCCAAGGGCGCCGAATTGCTGCCGCAGATCAAGCCCATCGAGATGGACCTGACCTACGACGGTGGGCACTTCCGCGGCAAGGCGTCGATGTTTTTGCTGGCGTTGACCAATTCCATCGGGGGCTTTGAAAAAATCGTGCCTGATGCGGCGTTGGACGACGGCAAGTTCACCATGATCATCGTCAAGACGGCCAGTTTGCCGGAGATTCTCCGGTTGATGGGGTTGGTCCTGAACGGTGGTAAGCACATCAACGACTCGCACATCATTTACGTCAAGACCAGTAAGGTCACCGCGCGGCCCGTCGAGGACCGGATGATGATCAACCTGGACGGCGAATACGGTGGCGATGCGCCGATGAAGTTTCGGAATCTGAAACAACACATCGAGATGTACGCCAACCTGGATGCCATTCCGGATGCGGCCGTGACCAACGAGTACGAATCTGCCGAGATGCTTGAGGCGGAACAGAAATTTGTGAAGCAGGTGGAGAAGTTACCGGCCGACGAGACCGATGACGACACACCCTTAAATAAATAGCAGGTTTACGGGAGAGGGATTTTGCGTGATAATGGGGCAAAGTCCCTTTTCTAACGTTTAGAAAATTTATGAGGTAATTAAATGAAAAGCACAGCACCAGTTTCCAAGAACCAACAATTAGACGTCACCATCAGCGACCTGACCTACCAGGGCCTGGGCTTAGCCAAAGTCGACGATTTCTCCCTGTTCATCGAAAACGCCTTACCCGGCGAAGAGGTGACGATTCAGGTCACCAAGGTCCAAAAGAGTTATGGGTTTGCCCGGGTCGTGGCCTTCAAGACCACGTCACCGGACCGGGTCACGGACATCGACAAGACCTACCGGCAGACCGGTATCGCGCCGTTACAACACCTGAGCTACGACGCCCAACTGAAGTTTAAGCAACACCAGCTAGCCGAACTGTTCAAGAAGGCCCACATGGACGACGTAACGGTCGACCCAACCCTGGGGATGGCCAACCCGACCCAGTACCGGAACAAGGCCCAAGTGCCCGTTCGGATGATTAAGGGCCAGCTGGAGACCGGCTTTTACCGGCAACACAGCCATGACCTGATCCCGCTGACTGACTTTTACATCCAGGACCCTGAAATCGACAAGGCTATCATCAAGGTGCGCGACTTGTTACGGCAGTTCGAGATTCCAGCCTACGACGAAATCAACGACAAAGGCGTGGTCCGGAACATCATGGTGCGGCGCGGCTACTACAGCCACGAGATGATGATCGTTCTGATCAGTCGCCAACAAAAGATGCCGAGTCAGGCCCAGCTGGTCGAGGAGATTCACAAGGCCTTGCCCGAGGTCACCAGCATCGTGTTGAACGTGAACGCTAAGCGGACCAACGTTATCATGGGGAACGTGACCCGGACGTTGTACGGCAAGCCAACCATTGAGGATACCTTGATGGGCCTGACGTTTGCGATTTCCGCCCGGTCGTTCTACCAGGTCAATCCGCAACAGACGGAAAAGCTTTACCAGATGGCCATCGACAAGGCTGGCCTGACCGGTGAGGAGACCGTCATCGACGCCTATTGTGGGATTGGGACCATTTCCCTGGCCCTGGCCAAGCACGCCAAGCAGGTCTACGGGGTCGAAATCGTGCCCGAGGCCATTGAAGATGCTAAGGTCAACGCGCAAAAGAACCATTTGACCAACGTGACCTTCGCCGTGAACAAGGCGGAAGACCAGATGGCCAAGTGGCAGGAAGACGGCGTGAAGCCCGACGTGATTGTGGTCGATCCACCACGTAAGGGTCTGGCACCTAGCCTGATCGAATCGGCGGCCAAGATGGCACCGCAGAAGGTGGTTTACGTCAGCTGCAACCCATCGACGCTGGTCCGTGACGTTAAGTTGTTTGAAGAACAGGGCTACGAAGTCGACGGTCCAATTCAGCCCGTTGACCAGTTCCCACAGACGCCGCACGTAGAATCCGTGACCGTGCTGAAGCGGAAATAAACTAATTTAATAAAGTGAGCAAGAGGCTACGAGACCGAGTGGGGTTTCGTAGCCTTTTTAGTTAGTCTAGTTGCGGTGGTTTAGATAACACTTTTTGGCGAAGAGTCTGTATACTAATAGGTGAGAGTCCATGGCAAGTTAATAAAAATCGACGGTTAGTGGATTTTGAAAGCTTGATTTGGCGGCGTTTGTTTAGTGTGTTCCCCGTATGCACGGGGGTGATTCCGGCTCACGACACAATCGATGTGTTTCCCGACGGTGTTCCCCGTATGCACGGGGGTGATTCTCATCAAGCAACCGTCTGATGTAATCGTGAACAGTG
>DXGJ01000023.1 GCA_019113985.1 Candidatus Levilactobacillus faecigallinarum | reverse complement strand
GTAAGCCGCCTTCGACGATCGAGTGGGAGTAAGCCTCTCGCTCGGTAAACGAATACGAAAGAGTGTCGTTCAGGGAGACCTGGACGACATTTTTTTCGCTAAAAATGATCTTGAGGGGATTAGAAAATGATTATGTGGACGGTGCAACCGATGGCGGTATATCAGCAACTTCAGCGTGACGGGGTGTTCCATTGTGACCCGACGCAGACCTGGGCGATGGACGACGAGTACTTTCAACCGGCCTACCAGTGGATGGCCAACCAGATGACCCGGCGGATTGGGCCGGCGCCGGCAAATGTGACGGTGCCCATCTGGGCCTGGTACCGCCGGGATTGGCAACACAAGCGGCCGGACTTCCGGTATTACCACGATTACCCGGACCAGGTCTGTTTGGAGGTTGAGGTGCCGGAGGAGCAGGTGTTGTTAAGCGATTGTGATGAATGGAACGTCATAATTAACGACGGTGTCTTAATGAAGGCTAATACTGATGAAGAATTTGATGTGGCCTGTGCTCGCTACCAACAAATGTCGTCGAAACAACAAACGGCCTTTAAACTGCGATCTTGGAAGCGGGTCTTTGAGATTGACCCAGTCCATGACGATACGGGTTTTTGGCAGGGTAAGGACGTACAGGGATGTTTCTGGGAATTGCACTTATCCCAGGTGCGCCACGTCTTGCGTCGGCGGCCGGGGCACCGGATGGAACAACTGTTTTAAGGATTTCTAAATATCAGGGAGACCAACGCCACTACCGACCTAACTTTTAACTATTTGGGTGTAGAATGGAAAGAAATCAAAGAGAGGACGTGCACGATGGTCACATTATTCGGAATGGCCGCGATGAGTAGCGATGCCAAAATCGCGGTTGGGGTGGGCGTAGTTGTTTTCGCCATCCTGTTCTTTAAGCTACTGCGGGGCTTTATTCGGTTCTTCTTCCGTCACCCATTCTGGTTTATCCTCCTGCTGGTTTTTGGGGGCATCGGCTTTGCCTTTAATATTCTGCTGGGTGGTGCCGTGATACTGGCCGCACTGGTTGGCGGCGGGGCATTTATGCTACTGGGGAATTTCGACAATTAATTTAATAAAATACAAGAAGGGTTGTTCGTCTAGATGACGAGCAACTTTTTTTAGTTATCAGGCGGAATTGAGATAGGGTAGTGGATAAACGGGTTAACCAGTAAGGACAAACAGTAGAGAACTTTTTTGATGAGTAACACCCCTGATAATATGTGGTGGAACAATGACGACTTTTACCGTTTTGGGGCGTCAACAACGAGCGAAATAATATTTTCTTGTCAGAACGTTTCATGTCGTTGATTAATTTATTTAGAACGACTACAATGATGGTGACAGATAAAGGGATGTGTAACGCTACATAACTTTATCGAGATTTTTTGGTCATTGTTTAAGAGGGAGACCAACAAATGAAGCGATTTGAGAAGAAAACACATTATAAGATGTACAAAACGCACAAGGGCTGGTTGGTTGCTGGGGTCACGGTAACCACCATGGCCATGGGGATTTTTGCGGGACCCCAAGCGGTGCAAACGGCCCAGGCCGACACCACGCCCCAAACGGAATCAACTAGCGAGAGCAGTGCCGAGCAGTCGTCTGAGGTGACACTGCCCAAGACACCAAACAGTGGTGCAAAAGAGGATGCGCCAAGCGCAGCAGAAAGCTCAGCGGCAGATAAAACCATGCCAGCTGGTACCCAAGAAAAAACTGCGGGTTCAGTGGCATCAGATGGCACGACTACTGATAAGCAAGTTAAGGGGACTAGTTCCGATACGGAGAACAAGGCCACTAACCCAAATGGCATGACTGATGGAAATAGTACGAAGACGGTAACCCAGACGCCCGTTGCTGAAAGTACGGGTGTGGGAAATGAGGCTAGTTTACAGGATGATTCGGAAACTACGACAGCCAAGCGAGCGACTGCGAATGCGGGAATCACAGTTCAAAAACCGGAAGATTTAACAGATTCAGTCACTGGTAAGGCTAGCTTTAATAATCTCAAAACTGCTCAAAAAATTTATACTTATGACCACACCAGTGACGGAATTAGTTCGGATTTACGCTTGGCTGATGGTTTTAGTAAAACACATCAGGTTCAAGGAATGGGAAACTGGGTAGGGGAAACCTACGCATCCAACATTGCACAAACTGCTAAAGGTCAGGATGTAAATTCTCCTTTGATTTTTAGTGACAATAGTCATCCGTTATATATTGATGAATGGATGCCAGATAGTGGCTTGCAGTATCAGGTTTGGCAAAATAGTTTTTCATCAAAGTTTTCATCATTTGCGGATTTTCGGAACAACTTTACCAAGGCGGATCTAGCGACGGTAACGCGATTCTCAACGAATGAACCAGCCCAATCCGTTGACGGAAAGGGTGTTACGGAAACCGCCTATTATCAATCCCTAATGAGTATGAAAACGTTGGAAGGGCTTCAGAATGCGACTAATTTGACGAGTATTTACTTATATCCGGATCCCCTCATCGGGTTTAATAACTATGGCGGGGCATTAAGGAATGGTAATTTATGGGATATCCGTGCCTTAGCGAGCCTGAATAAATTGACAGATGTAACTATCACACTGTTTTCCGTTACGGATATTTCGGCATTGGGAAATAAGCCTGCGCTGACTAACTTGGACCTATCATATAATCAAATTACAGATATTTCGCCTTTGATGACAGACAAAAGCCTTGATATTAATAAGCATACGAATTTAGGTAGTCAACATGTTGTTTTGTCACCAATCATCCTAAATAGTCAGCTTACTGAGGGAATGAATCAGACTGCCGACGGTACAATCTCTTACACGACACCTTCGTTTATTATTAAAGATCTTAATGCAGCTAATCTGCCAATTAAAGGTTTTAATAATGCAGAGGGAGATTTGTATCCAATGTTATGGCCATCAACAGCGGATACGGGAAATGTGAATAGTAATACACTAACTTGGTATAATCTAAAAGCTAATCCCAGTGATAAATATGGTAACTTATCAATGCTTTGGGCTGACCCAGATAGTAGCTTTGCTGGTTATATTATCCAGCCTTACGACTTAGACCCGGAAGCAGTGAACTTAACGGTTAATATTCAGCTTCTACAACCAGATGGACAACAACTTGATTTAGGTCCGGCAACGACTTTATCGGGTAAGATTGGTCAAACGGTTAATATTCAGGCTGACCCGAGTGTTCAAACGATGATTACTACACAACTTCAGAACGGCTACAGTTTCTCTAATTTGGTATTGGATGGGACGGGGCTGTACTCGGATTACGTCGCAAATAATGGGTTGGCGAATAATATTGGCACATTAACGCCAACGCTAGGAGCAACATCTTCCAATGTGACCTTGTTATTTTATAAGAACGTTTTACCGTGGAATGTTTCAGTAAATTATGGTTATCAACAGCCCGATGGAACAATTAAAGCAATCACCGATGAAAAAGGCCAGCCAATTTCGCAGGGCCTGAATACGACATCTGATCAAAAGATTCTTACCAGTAGTTTGATTCAGGATTTTCCAGATTACGTTTATCAAGGTGTTTATACATCGTCGAATGGTCAGAGCTTAGATACTAACATTAGCAATGCGACCGATGTACCGTTTCTGACAGCTAAACAGCCGATTCTGGTAGTATACGCGCAAGCCAAGCGGGCGACCGTCCTGGTCAAAGATGCGACGACCGGGCAGACGCTGCAGACGTTGGATTACACCAACACGCCGAGCTTACGGGGAGCAATTGGGACGACTAGTGGCTTCGATTCCGCTAGTGTGACCACGCCGGCACTGCAAAACGGTTACGTCATCGTGAGTGACACCACCAAGCAGGCCGATGGCACCAGTGCCATTACGTTTGCGGCGACCAACGCGGCCAACACGGATTACACCATCACGTTGGCCCACGGTTTTAAGACCACCCAAAAAGCGGTCAACGAAACCATCACGTATCAAGACCTGACCCAGACGCCGGTCCAACCAGCAACGACCCACCAAGCGGTCTTTGCGACGGTCACGGATCAGGTAACCAAGGATGCGGTGACCTACAGTCAGCTTGACCCGCAAACGACCCTGACGCCGGATGCCATTTCCGGTCAACCGACGGACAAGCGTTGGACGGTTTATTCCGCTGATGGTGCGGTCACGTTGGCCGCAGTCGCCAATCCAACCATCGCCAACATGCACGTGGTTGCCACCACGGACCCGGCCGGCAAGCTGACCGAGATTGCGGCCCAGGCGGTCACGCCGAACAGTCAAGACCTGGCATTCACCGTTACCTACGCCCACGACTTCACCACGACCACCAAACAGGTCACGGAAGGCATCACATACCTGGACCAAACGGGTAAGCCAGTCGCTGCCCCCGTTAACCAGACGGTGACGTTTGCGACGGTCACCGATGATCAAACCGGGCAACAGACGGTCTACAACGCACTTGGCGCGACCCAGACGCCCGTGCTGGACGACAACGGCCAGCCAACCGACACCGCTTGGACGACTGGCGGTCAGGCGACTTTTGCCGCCGTTGCTAATCCAACGGTGGCTGGGATGCACGTGGTGACCACCACGGACCCCGCACAGGACCTCACGCAAACCACGGCTAAGCAGGTGACGCCGGACAGTCAGAATTTGGCGTTTACCGTTACCTACGCCCACGAGTTCACCACCACGGCCAAGCAAGTTACGGAAGGCATCACCTATGTAGACCAGGCTGGTCAAGTAGTCGCTGATCCGGTCACCCAGACCTTTACCTTCGTGACGGTCACCGACCAGAGTAACCAGCACCAGGTCACCTACAGCACGCCGGCCGATGCCAGCACACCGGCGCTCGATAGCCAGGGTGTGCCAACCGGCCTCGATTGGACGACTTATCAGACTGGCGACCAGCTGACGTTTGCCGCGGTGAAGAATCCAGCGGTCACGGGAATGCACGTTGTGGCCACCACGGACCCAGCCAAGGACCTGACCCAGATTACCGCCCAAACGGTGACCAGCGATGGTCCCGACCGGACGTTTACCCTGACCTACGCGCACGACTTTAAGACCACGTTGAATCAGGTCACCGAGGGCATCACCTACGTTGACCAAACGGGCAAGTCGGTCGCTAATCCGGTCACCAAGACCATCACGTTTGCGACGGTCACCGACCAGAGTAATCAGAAACAGACGGTTTACAGTACGCCAACTGCGGCCCAGACGCCAACGTTGGATGACAACGGTGTGCCGACCGATCAGCAGGTCTGGACACCTTACCAGACCGGTGATCAGCTGACGTTTGCCGCGGGTACCAATCCGAAAGTTACGGGGATGCACGTGGTCGCTACCACGGATCCGGCCAAGGACCTGACGCAGACCACGGTCCAGACCGTAACGAATACCAGTCCCAACCTGACCTTTGTGGTCACTTACGCCGCCGACGCCACGACTGGTGGCGGTGGTGACACCGGCGATAACGGTGGCGATGACAACAACGGCGGCACGACCACCAATCCGGGCGACAACAATGGTGGCGGCACCACCACGAACCCGGGCGACAACGGCAACGGTGGCGATAGTGGTAATAACGGTGGCAACACCGTCACACCACCAACCACCACGCCCACAATCGATGGTAATGGGAACGATGGCGATCAGGGGGTTCCCCTGAAACCCGCTAAGAAGCCGGCTCAGCTAGTTACGGCTGGCGATGCCAATCTCGCTAGTGGTGGCACGCCGGTGAAGGGGTCTACCGCCCAGCCTTATGGAACGACGACCTTAGCGGCTCACGGTCAGGCGGATAAGGGGCAAGTGATGACCGTCGCTAAAGCAACGACGACCACCTTGCCGCAGACCAGTGAACAGCCACAGAATAGCCTAGCCGTTCTCGGCCTGACCCTGTTGGGGGCGCTCGCCGGACTCGTTGGTTTGAAAAAGCATCAAAGTTAAGCTCAAGTAACTTTATCATCCCAGTCACGCGCTATGGTGACTGGGATTTTTTGTGACGAATTCAGGTCGTTTTATGACCAAACCGTGAAGGGACCGTGCGCAAAATCGGAAAATTACAGTGGGTTTAGCCACTTTTTAAAACGTGGTGTGGTTTTTACATCTGTTTTATCTTATCATTCTCATAAGATAAAATCAGAAGTCAACCAAGAAAGTGAGCTGTTCATTATGGTGACCACCCACATGAAACGTTTCATGAAGTTCATGAGCGTGGCGGCCACCGTGTGCGCGACCCTTTGGGGAGTTCCGACTCAGGCGACCGCCGTGGCCACCACCCCGACACCCCACTGGGGGAGTTGGCAATCGACGACCATTACCTACTGCTATCAGGGATCTTCGACGTATTACCGGACAATTTGGAAAAACGCAGCGAAACAGTGGAATCAGACGGGGACGGTCAAGTTAACCGCCGTGAAGAATCCGAAGCAGGCGGATGTAGTCCTGAAGACCGGGCGGGTCGCTGTCCGCTCGAAGGTCTCGGGACTGACGAAATACCGGTATTACGCACGCCAGGACGGGCACGAAATCGTTTCGGCCAAGGCCAGCCTGCATCACAACGTCTTGTCGCGGTACCGCTACACCAAGCAGCAGCGGACCAACGTGGCCGCCCACGAACTCGGCCACGCGCTGGGGTTAAGTCATTCGACCTGCAAGCTGAGTGTGATGCACCCGACCAATCGTTACCGCAAGGTCAATCATCAAGATCGGTTGGCGCTGAAGCGAGCGTACCGAAAACGGAAATGAGTCGGAACGATTAAATTGTTGTTCGGATAATGACAATTAGATGACAAACGTGAGGTTCTGTAAAATGCCTGTAATTTTACGGAGCCTTTTATAGTTATTTATCACTTGATTAATGACAAACGCTGATATATCAATGATACCGGTATCATTGAAAACGGAGTGAATAACGGTGTAAAATAACCCCACATCGATAAAATTGTAACGTTAAATTTGTCCATACTTATTAGAATGGCCAAACAACTAACTCACTTTCTCTTGCATACTAGGGTTATCGAAAACGTCCGAGCGCATTTAACGAAAGTGAGTTGCTGATAGATTGACCAAGGGATTTAAAAAGTGCATGAGTTTAGTTGTTGTTCTTGCCGCCATGTTTTTGGGGCAGAGCGGATTGGTTCACGCCGACGCTGCGACCAAGACACCCTCATGGGGTCACTGGGATACGACCAAGATTACCTATTCTTACGATGGTGGGTCGAAGTACTACCAGAGTATCTGGAAAAAGGCCGTTAAGCAGTGGAACAAGACGGGCATCGTTCAATTGAAGGCCGTCAAGTCGGCCAGCCAAGCTGATGTGGTTTTGGAATCTTCACCGTCATTGAGTACCAGCAACGGACTCTTGTCCGGGTACACCAACTATTCTTACCTACATAAAAACGTGGGCAATGAAATCGTCTCGGCCAAGTCGACACTGAACCGAGAACTGTTGACCTCGTACAGTTACACGAAAAAACAACGGACCAACGTGGCGACCCACGAATTGGGCCACGCCCTGGGCTTGAGCCACTCTAAGAGTAAAAAGAGCGTGATGTATGCCGCTAACCGGTATTCGAACATCGATCACCAAGACAAGGTAGCCCTTGAGAGGGCCTACGCTAACGCCAACGATTAGAAAACTCGCCGATGACTGAAAACGTCACCGGTTTTTTTGTGGCCTAAATCAGGCCAGTTAGTATGGTCAACGGTTTTACGAATGTACGTTAGTTAGTCGTTTGACCCAGCGAACCGTAAAGATGGTTTTCATGCGTCATTTATTTACAGATTTTTTACCAGAGTTATTCATAAACCCCGGCGTTAAAGGATATGGCGCGAAAACGAATGGTATAGACAAAATTTAACACCGTTGACAAAATAGGGCGTTTCTTACTATAATATAAGTAACAGATAAAAAGATGTGTGTGGATGGTCAAATCGTGTCACGACTAGCTTGAAATGGGGGACTAATCATGAGGATTGTAGACAAGAAGACACATTATAAGATGTACAAGTCGCACCGGGGCTGGATGGTGGCGGGCATCACCGCCGCTGCCATGGCCACCGGGTTGGTTGCTGGACCACAACCATTGCGTGCGCAGGCCGACGATGGGGCGCCGACGACTGAGCAGGAGACTACAGACAACAGTATCGGCCAGGCGGCCAGCGTGACGTTGGGGCAAACGGTCGATACTCAAAATGAAACCGCTAACAATAGTGTTGTACCGGAAACTGAAACCACGACTAATGAGACGACCGAGGAGCAACCGGCACCGACCACCGCCCCAGTAACGGCTGAAAACCCAACCGGTGAGGAATCCATCACCGAGGAGCCGATTGCCGAAGACCCAGCTGCCGAGAAATCGACAGGTGAGACACCGGGGGCGACCATCACGGACCCGGCGGGCGACGCTGAGGCGAATGATTCAACGGTGACACCACCCGTAGCAGAATCAACACCAGCCCCAGAGACAGCGGCTCCCGCGGCTGAGGCTGACGCCTTGACGGATGTAACGCCAGCCGCCGAAGCGGAACCGGCCGCGGCAGAACCAGCGGCAACTACGACTGTCAAAACGGGGATCACGGTTCAGGACCCGAGCACCTTAACGGATCCCGTTACCGGTCAGCCAGTCTTTAACATCAGCAAGACTGGGGATCTGCAATATACTTACGACCATACGGACGCTAACGGCTACAACACGGACCTGCGCTTGGTGGATGACTACGTTGCGGCCAACCAGGTCCAGGGGTCGCGGGTTTGGCTCGGACTGAGTTACGCCGATAGCATCGCCTTAGACGCCAAGGGGATGGACATGAATTCACCCCTACAGTATGGCGATGGCAGTCGGCCGATGTACATTGACGAATGGATGCCCGATTCTGGGTTGCAGTATTTCATCTGGCAAACGTCCTTTGCAAGTAAGTATACCGACATCAACGCCTTCCGGAACAACATCACCAAGGCCGAATTAGCGGCTATCACCAGCATTACGACCACGGAACAGATGCAGACCACCAATGGCGTATCCCCGACGTCGACCTACTACGCCTTGATGTCGATGCGGACGCTGGAGGGGCTGCAAAACGCCACAGCACTGGAGTCAATTTACCTGTACCCGAATGTTAATGTGAGTCAGGCTGTGTTTGGTACCTATATGAAGAACGGGAATCTCTGGGACATTCGGGCGTTATCCACCCTGACGAATCTAAAAAACGTGGACATTACCCTGATGTCGATCAACGATATTACGGCGCTGGGGAACAAGGACCAGCTGACCCACGTGGGGCTTACCTATAACCAGATCACGGATATCTCGCCCCTCAGTACCAACAAAAACTTGGATATTAAAAACGGAACTGAGTTGAGCCAACAGCACGTCTTACTGGCGCCCGTTACGTTGAATGACCAGTTGGCCAAGGGGCAGAACGCCGTGGATGGCGGCTTGCTGACCTACACCACGCCGTCGTTTATCATTAAAAACCTCAATGCGGCCAACCTGGGAATCCGGGGCTTCGATAACGCCGACGCCTCCCTGTACCCATCGCTGTACCCGTCGAGTTCGGATACCGGGAACGTGAACGACAACACGCTGTCCTGGTACAACCTCCTCGAGAGCACCAACGGTAAGTACGGGTCGTTGTCCACACTTTGGGACGACCCCGACAGTAGCTTCTCGGGGTACATCATCCAGCCGTATGACCTGAACGCCGAGGCGGCCAACCTGACCGTTAACGTGCAACTCTTACAGCCAGATGGTCAGCAGCTCAACTTGGGTCCGGCCACCACGCTGTCCGGGAAGATTGGCGACGTGGTCAATATCCAGAGTAACCCGACGGTGATGACGCTCTTGAACCAGCAACATTCGGACGGTTACCAGTTCTCGGGTCTGATTTTAGATGGGACCGGAAAATACAGCGACTACCTGGCCGGTAACGGTCTGGCTAATGCAGTGCCGACTTGGGAGGCGAAGTTGACGGAAGAGGCCCAGAACTGGACGATTCTCTTCTACAAGGACGTGCTCCCTTGGAAGGTGACTGTCGATTACGGCTACACGGATGAGACCGGCAAGTTTGTGCCCATCACCGACACCGATGGGACCGCGCTACAGAGCACCCATACCGGGACATCGGATGAGGAGCTGCCATTAAGTCACTACGCCAAGGACTTCCCGGACTACGTTTACACCGGGGCCGTGACCAGCACGGATGGGACCACCTGGACGCCAATCAGCGGTGAAAACATCACGGCGCTGGGGCTCACCCAGACGGTCCACCTGGTTTACGCGCAGGCTAAGCGGGCCACGGTGACGATCAAGGATGCGACCACCGGGGAAACGCTGACGACCTACGATTACCTGACGAATCCGGAACTTCGGGGCGCCTACGGGACCACCAGTGACTTTGATTCGGCGGCCTTCATCGCCGCCGAGGTTGCCAAGGGGTACGTGCTGGTGAGTGACGCCACCAAGGCGGCCGATGGCACCAGTGCTATCCACTTCCAGGCCACGGACGCGGCAGTTACGGATTATGCGATTACCCTCGCGCACGCGTTTGCGGTGACCAACCAGACCATTACCCAGACGATTGGTTATCAGGATAATCATGGGGTCAAGGTTGCCGATGACGTGACCCACACCATGAACCTGGCAACGGTGACCGACCAAGTCACCCAGGATAGCGTGACTTACAGCCAGGCGGACGCCCAGCAGGCAATCGCCCTGGACGACATCACGGGGCAGCCGACCGATGCCGCTTGGGTGGTTTATCCGGCGGGTGGCGACCTGACCTTCGCGGCGGTGACCAACCCGACGGTGACCGGGATGCACGTCTTGAGCACTTCGGACCCAGCGGGCGACCTGACCCAGGTGACCGCCCAAACGGTGACCAGCGCAGATACCGATCTGGCCTTCGTGGTGACGTACGCCCACGACTTCGTAACCACGACCAAACAGGTGACGGAGACCATCACCTACCTGGATAACAAGGGCATCAAGGTGGCGGAACCGGTCACCCAGACGGTAACGTTCGTGACGGTGACTGACCAGAGTAATGGATCAGCGGTGGTTTACAGCACGCTGGCCGATGCAGTCGCCCCAACGCTGGACCTGGACGGTAAGCCAACGGACGCGGCCTGGACGGTCTACGTGCCGGGGCAACAGGTAACGTTTGACGCGGTGGCTAATCCGGTGATTACCGGGATGCACGTGATCGGTACCACGGACGCGGCGGGCGACCTGACCCAGACCACGGCGCAAAACGTAACCAGCGCCAGTGACAATCTGGTGTTTACCCTGACCTACGCGCACGACTTCGAGACCAGTACCAAACAGGTGACGGAGACCGTCAGTTACTTGGACAATCACGGCGTTCAGGTGGCTGAATCGGTGACCCAGACGGTAACGTTCGTGACGGTGACCGACCTAAGTAACGGTTCATCAGTGGTCTACAGTGCGCTGGCAGACGCGGCCGCACCGGAGCTGGACCTGGATGGGAAACCAACGGATGCGGCCTGGACGGTTTACACGCCGGGGCAGCAGGTGGCCTTTGACGCAGTGGCCAGCCCGATGGTCACGGGGATGCACGTGATTAGTACCACGGACCCGGCGGGCGACTTGACCCAGATTACGCCGCAGAACGTGACCAGCGAAAGTGCCGATTTGACCTTTACCCTGACTTACGCGCATGACCTCGATACTGTGGTCAAGCAGGTGACGGAGACCATCACCTACGTGGACCAGAGCGGCCAGCAGGTGGCGGAACCGGCGACCCAAACGGTGACGTTTGTGACGGTGACCGACCAGAGCAACGGCAAGGTGACGGTCTACAGTACGCCGACCGCAGCGGTGGCTCCAGAGCTTGACGTGGATGGTCAGCCAACGGATGCAGCTTGGACGACTTACGAACCGGACAGCCAGCTGACGTTTGATGCGGTGGTCAACCCGACGGTAGCGGGCAAGCACGTGATCAGTACCACGGACCCGGCGGGCGATTTGACCCAGACCACGGCCCAGACGATAACGATGACGAGTGAAGGCTTGACCATCGTGGTGACGTACCAAGCTGACGCAACCACGGGGGGCGGCGGTAGTGAGACGCCGGACCCAGAACCTGATCCAGATCCGGAACCGGGTGATACGGGCGGCGAAACGGTCACGCCACCAGTGGACGGCGCTGGTGATGCGGTCGTGGGTACCAAGCCAACCAAGAAGCCAGGGAGCGGTGGCAACGGCGCACAGGTTGCCGGAAATGGCGGTAACGGGGCAACGGCCGTCGCTAATCAGCAGGGTGGTGCGGCGGACAAGGTCCATCGCCTGACTGCCGGTAAGCCGGTAGTGGATAAGGCTGCCCAGGTAGCCCTGAATAAGCTGCCACAGACCGATGAACAGCAGAACGGCTTCGCTGTCGTTGGGTTGGCGTTGTTGGGTGGTTTGGCTGGTGTGTTTGGGTGGAAGAAACGGAAAGAATAGTTTTTGAGTAAGTTAATATTTCGATAATAAAAACAGTTCGCAATGGGATGCTTCCCAGCGAACTGTTTTTATTTCTTCAAACTAAAAGGAGGAATTTTGCGGAACTATAAAGTGAAATAATTCAAGAGTACCAATTGGAGGTATATAATTAATATGGTCAATCTTAAAAATGGTATTAGGACGGTGCTACATATGAGTAATTACGAGTATATAAATATGTCGTATAGTAAAGATCTAACAAGAATTAACATTCCGAAATTTCAACGTTCGCTGGTTTGGACTGAAAAAAAGAAAAACGATTTGATTCTAACTTTACATAAGGACTTTCCATTTGGGGCTTTATTAGTTGCACCATCACATGATGATACGGAGAATTTACGACTGTTGGATGGGCAGCAAAGACTGTCTACCATCAACGAGTATGCGAAGAATAAAGTAAGGTATTGGCGCAATTTAAATAAAGATAAGTATAATTCGGAACTTGGTACAATAAACGACATTTTAGTAAGTAGTAAAGAAGCAAGAATCGGCCAGACCGATTTTGACAAATATCTTGAGCCGGACTATGAACTGGGCGATTGGACAGACGATTATGAGGGTATGAATGCTACGACGAAAAAAGAATTACGAGGGATAGTAAAGGAAACCCGCAAAGAAATTCAAGGCTATATAGAGCTGGATAAATTACAAATTCCAGTTATCAAATTTATAGGAGACGAGAATAGTTTGCCGGATGTATTTGAAAATCTCAATAAAGGCGGAGTTCCATTAACTAAGTATGAGATATTAAGTGCGGCATGGGATGGAAAGATAATGAAAATGCCTCAGGATGATGAAAATTCAGATGAAATTTTATCAAATGTGAAGAATTACTACACACACATGGCAGCTAATGGAGAATTTGATATTGACAACTTTTCTGAGAACGATATTACCGCTTCTAGGGAAATTAATTTGGCGGAATTTGGCCGTGCAGTCGGAAAGTTTGTTGTTGATATGATTCCGTCCCTAGTTTCAAGTACTGATAACACGGCAACAAATGAATTGGGATTTGGCTTGTTAGGGATAATCTCCGGTACATCTAATAAAGAGATTATGCATATTGATAAAAAGAAAAATTTAATTGTTAAGAATATGACGCCAAATTTGGCAAAGATCAAACAAATATCTCAGAAGTTAAATGACGTTTTTGATGCATTATTAAAACAAAAAATTTCTTTTGGTAAAAATGAAAAATCAAAGAAGTCTCAGTACTCTACAGGCTTATCGTCATCGTTTAAGATTCTTTCTTACTTTGCCTCTTTATGGAATCTTGACATCAAGGAAATGAATGAGTACTTAAAAAACATTCCAGCACATTACGTGTACGATTCTTTGGTAAGTGCTTGGACAGCACATGGGGATCAGAGGTTACAAGATTATTACCCAAATGTTGCTTCAAAAGATTATTCTGAGTTGATTGATAAGAATGAATTTAAAAGAGCTTTTGATACATGGTTATCAGAAGAAAATGGCATGCGAAAGACTTTTTCTAAAGAGACCAAAGCTCTTATCACTATTCATTCAAATTTAACGTATTTTGTGGGGATGAGATTTAGTGGCGAAGATTTTGAGTTTGAACATATAGTTCCCAAAGCAAGAATTCTGGCAGTTGATTCAGGTGTAACGCATGTACAGCTTAGTGCATTAGGAAACGGAATGTTTCTACCCAAGTCACTTAACATAAAGAAACAGAGTAAGACGCTTTATGAATATCGTGATTCTATGGGGGAAAAGGGTGATGAATATGATTCGTATATTCAAAAATCAAATTATCCGGAGAAAGAGGATTTAGAGCAAGCAATTAAAGGACTTGAACATGGTGAGTTCGAATCAACTAATAATTTAATTTCAAAACGTGCAAGCCAAGTTCGGGATGTAATTGTTGATGGCCTAGAAAAAATAGACTAGCGGTTCTTAAGAGATGACGAGAGATTTAAAAAAATATGGAACTTAAACAATGACCTAAAATTCCCCCTCCAAGTTACAAGCGTTAATTCTCCCAATAGCGTATAATGGATTTATTCTAATAGTATTTTAACTTGGAGGGGAATTTATGACTGAATCAACACATTTTTATCAGACATTCCAACCATCGCATTACGGCGTTTACATCGACATTAACCGCGCTACTAAGCAAATTAGCGGGACGTCGACCATTACCGGTAACGCGCTGACCGAGACGATTGCCGTTCATGAGAAATACATGACAATCGCTTCCGTTAAGGTCGCGGGGCAGGACGTGCCGTTTACCCTCGACGAAAAGGCCGAGGGCATCCGCATCGACCTGGGTAAGACCGGTGAAACCACGGTTACCATCACCTACAGCGCACCGCTGACCGACAGCATGATGGGCATCTACCCGTCCTACTACGAACTCAACGGCGAGAAGAAGCAGATCATCGGAACCCAATTTGAGACCACGGCTGCTCGTCAGGCCTTCCCATGTGTCGACGAACCCGAAGCCAAGGCTACGTTTGACCTGGCCATCAAGTTCGACGAACAACCCGGCGAAACCATCCTGAGCAACATGCCGGAAGTGAAGACCGAAAACGGTGTCCACTACTTCGACACCACCAAAAAGATGTCCTCCTACCTGATTGCCTTCGCCTTTGGTGATCTGCAGAAGAAGCTGACCACCACTAAGAGTGGCGTTCAGGTCGGTGTTTTCGCCACCAAGGCGCACCAACCTAAGGAACTCGACTTCGCGCTGGACATTGCTAAGCGTTCCATTGAATTCTACGAAGACTTCTACCAGACGCCATACCCATTGCCACATTCCTGGCAATTAGCCTTACCCGACTTCTCAGCCGGCGCCATGGAAAACTGGGGCCTGGTCACTTACCGGGAAGCTTACTTAACGCTTGATCCCGATAACACCTCGCTCGACATGAAGCAGCGGGTCGCCACCGTGGTCGCCCACGAATTGGCGCACCAATGGTTCGGTGACCTGGTGACCATGAAGTGGTGGGATGACCTTTGGTTAAACGAATCCTTCGCCAACATGATGGAATACGTGGCCATCGACGCCATCGAACCCGACTGGCACATCTGGGAGACCTTCCAGTCCTCCGACGTGCCAATGGCCTTACAACGGGACGCAACTGACGGGGTTCAATCCGTTCACGTCCAAGTTGAAGACCCTGCCGAAATCGATGCGTTGTTTGATAGCGCCATCGTTTACGCTAAGGGCGCCCGTATGTTAGTCATGGCCCGGGCCTTGGTTGGTGACGACGCCTTGCGGCAGGGCTTGAAGGCCTACTTCGAGGCACACCAATACAACAACGCCAAGGGGGCCGACCTTTGGGCAGCCTTGGGTGAGGCTTCCGGCAAGGATGTTGGGGCCATCATGAACTCCTGGCTCGAACAACCTGGTTACCCGGTAGTTTCCGCGAGTGTGGTCGACGGTAAGCTGACCCTGTCGCAAAAGCAATTCTTCGTTGGGGATGGCAAGGACGCCGGCCGTTCTTGGCAGATTCCATTGAACAGCAACTACGCCGCCGCACCAGCCATCTTCAAGGACACGACGGTAACCTTGGGTGATTACCAAGAGCTGCGTCAGGCCGCTGGCAAGCCGTTCCGGGTCAACGTGGGCAACAACTCGCACTTCATCGTGAAGTACGACCAGACGCTGTTAGACGACATTCTGGACCACGCAGACGATCTGGACAACATCAGCCAGTTACAACTGTTGCAAGACTTACGGCTCTTAGCCGATGGTCGCCAAATCAGTTACGCTGAGGTTGTGCCGTTGTTAACGCGGTTCGCCAACAGTCCCGCCACGGTGGTCGCTGACGCGCTTTACCGGATTGCCGGTAACCTGCGTAAGTTTGTGACGCCGGACTCCGCCGAGGAGAAGACGTTACAAGCCTTCTACGACAAACTGAGTGCGGGTCAAGTTGCCCGCTTAGGTTGGGCAGCCAAGGCCGACGAAAGCATGGACGACACCTTGACGCGGCCATACGTGTTGAGCGCGGCCTTGTATGCTAAGAACGCTGACGCCATTGCCGATGCGCACAAGTTGTTCACGGCCAACGCCGATAATTTGGCTAGCCTGTCAGCCGACGTGCGGGTCTTCGTTTTACGGAACGAGGTTAAGAACTTCGGGAGTGCTGAGCTGTTCGATCAGTTGTTAGATGCTTACCGGAAGTCCTCCGATGCTAGTTACAAGGCCGACATCGCTGCCGCGGTCACCAGCACACCTGATAGTGCGCTGATTGCTAAGCTGATCACGGCCTTCGAAGATGCCAACACGGTCAAGCCACAAGACTTGCGGGCTTGGTACCGCGGTGTTCTGAGTAACGATGCTGGGCAACAAGCTGCCTGGGACTGGTTACGAAACGACTGGCAATGGCTGGAAGACACGGTTGGTGGGGACATGGAATTTACCACCTACATCACCGTTACCACGGGTATCTTCCACACGCCGGAACGTTTCGCTGAGTTCAAGGCCTTCTTCGAGCCAAAGATCAACACGCCGGGCTTAACGCGTGAAATTGCCATGGATACTAAGGTGATCGAAAGCCGGGTCGCTTTGATTGAAGCCGAAAAGGACGCCGTGAATGCTGCGGTCGCTGAAGCTACGAAATAAATTAACTTAAACTAAAAAATGCGTTCCTCACGAGGTGGTGGGGGACGCATTTTTGCGTTAGCCGGGTATTGCCATATTTATAATACAACATCCTATGAACTATCTTCCAGCCATGCTAAACTACTAAGTATCGAGAATTCAGGGGGCAGGGGACTTGCGGAAAAAACTACAGGAAATCGGCAGCACGGAGCGGCATTTCTTTCAGGGAACCTTTATTCGGAGTGGCTTTAAAACCTACCAAGAGCACCATAATCCGACACTGCTCTTGGGGAATATTCTGGATGAGACGCAGCAACTGGTCACGGAGCACCTCTGGTTCAACTATACCCTGGGATTCTTGCGGTTAGGAGAGTTGCGGCGGGGAGACCGCGTGACTTTCGCCGCTCGGGTAGCGAGTTATCAGAAGGGGCATTGGTTCGACCGACAACAGGATTTTCGCTTAACGCGGCCGACCCGAATTAGTCGCGTTGACGAAACGGAGCGGAAACATCACGCGTTACCCATTGCAAATAAGCGGGCCCTGATTGGTTATATCATGTGCATGAACGAAGCCTTTTACCGCGAAAACGGCCGGCCGTTCGAGGACTATTACGTTGCGGAGTTTAAGCAATGGTGGCAGACCAAAACGGGGACACCCTTTTCCGTGGACCACTAATCCTTTACACACGCGACTGAACGTGGTAGCTTGAAATCACGTATCAGACGAGGGGGTGTCAGGGGATGCAACGAAAAGGATGGCTAAGTCTTGGTTTAGGCCTGAGTGCCTTGTTGGTTGGGGTTATGGGGTACCTGTGGTTTCAGCGGACGACCAGACCCGCTGCCAAGCCCGCCGATAATGTGGCCCTGTATGGCCGCCACGTCACGTTGGCCGGGGCCAGCAACGTCCAGGACCTGGGCGGCATTCGGACGACAGATGGGCGGGTGTTACAAGCCCACCGGCTACTCCGGGCGGATAAGTTCGATCACCTGACCGCGGCCGACCAAAAACGGTTATTAAAAGCTTACAAATTACGGGCAATCGTAGATTTTCGCTCCCTGAAGGAGGTTCAGAAGCATCCCGATGTATCGCTCCCCGGGGTGACCTACCGCCGGGACAGCGTCGTGACCAATAACTATGGCCGACGGACGACCAAGCAGTTCTATCGGGGCCTAGTCAGTGACCCGGTCGCCATCCGAGGTTACCGGGCGTTCTTTGACCAACTGCTCAAGCAAAGGGCCGGGGTGACCGCTTTTCACTGCACCTACGGCAAGGACCGGACGGGTGTGGCAGCGCTGTTGGTCCTGACGGCGCTTGGGGTCGACAAAGCCACGATTCAGGCGAACTACCTCTACTCTAACCAGAACTTGGCGCAGGACCCGCACGTTGCGTTTATCGGTCAGTTCGGTCACCGGGGCAAGGCCCAGCAGGACCTGCACCACGTTCAAAAGGTGAAGCGGGGCAACCTCCAGGTAGTTTACCGCCAGATTAATCGCAAGTATGGCTCGATGGACCGTTTCCTGAAGGTCTTGGGGATGACCCCACAGAAACAGACTCAGTTGCGACAAATGTATTTAACCACGCGTGACGCAACGACATAATCGCTGCGTCATTTTTTATTCGCGCCAAAGCGTCCTTGGAAGCTTTTAATTGATTTTGCATAAAATAAGCTGTTTTGAAACCGTTTTGTTATATTTATGCAAACAGGTGATAATGGGTGAATCAAATCAATGGCGGCCCGTTTTAATGCAAAAAGTTTCACAATTAATTTGCATATACAGGTGTTCAGAATGTATTTTTTCTGGCATAATAGCTAACGAAGCCTTGCATAAATGGGCGTTAATTTTTATACGATAATGAAAGCGCTTTACGAAAAGTAAGCAACTTTCGACGAAATTGTAGGGGCGTTTAACGGAGTTGGTTTCAATGACGTTGACCCCTTAGCAACCCGACGGCTATCTGAAAGGATCCTTTAAATCATGAAAACGCTCAATGCAGCAGAATCAGCTACCCCCGACCCAGCCATGTCTCACGGGCTAGGCCTGACCGCTCTGATCTCCACCGTGATTACCTCCTGTGTGGGAGGCGGCATCTTCGCCCTGGCCTCCGACCTCGCGATTGCGGCTTCACCCGGACCGGCGCTGATTGCTTGGGGATTGGTCGGCTTTGGGACGTTGATGTTGGCGCTATCGCTGAATAACTTGGTGATGAAACGGCCCGACCTGGACGGCATCTTCTCTTATGCCGAAGAGGGGTTCGGCAAGTATACTGGTTTCATTAGCGGCTGGGGGTACTGGATCTCCGCGTGGATGGGGACCGTAGCGTTTGCGACGGTGATGATGAACGCAATGGGGTACTTCTTCCCGATTTTTAACGGAAGCAATAAGTTGCCCTCGGTCATCTTCGCTAGTGTCGTGCTCTGGCTTCTGACGCTGTTGGTCAACCACGGAATCGAAAGTGCCGCGGTGCTCAACTCGATGATTACCATTTGTAAGTTGATACCGTTATTTGCTTTTATTGTGATTGCGATTCTCCTGTTCAAGGGACAGGTCTTCACTGCCCACTTCTGGTACAACGTGGGCGATAATCTCAACGGGACCGGCTCGATTGCCGCTCAGATCAAACGGTGCTTCATCATCATGATGTGGGTCTTCGTCGGTATCGAAGGGGCAACCATGTTATCGTCACGGGCCAAGAAAAAGTCCGACGCCGGAAAGGCCACGTTAATTGGCCTGTTCTGTATCCTGGGCATCTACATGTTGGCGTCGCTGTTGCCATATGGTTACCTGAGCCGCAGCGCCTTAGCCACGATTCAACAACCCGCAATGGTCTACATTTTCCGGGAAATGGTCGGGCCGTGGGGCGGTGCTCTGATTAGCTTAGGGTTGATCATCTCCACGCTGGGGTCCTGGCTGTCCTGGACCATGTTGCCCGCCGAGACCACGCGCTTGATGGCCCAACGGCATTTGTTGCCCAAGGCCTTTGGGAAGGCCAACAAGTATGGAACTGCCACGTTCTCGCTGGTGCTCAGTAGCGTCTTGATTCAGTTCTTCCTGCTGTCGCTCTTGGTGACCGACCGGGCTTACCAGATTGCCTACTCGATGTGTACGGTGGCCGTGACCATCTGCTACATCCTGGTGGCCGCTTACCAAATCAAGTACTCATTCCAGCACCTTAAGGAAAAGGGCAACGCGGTTCAGTTGGCCGTGGGGTTAATGGCCTTGACGTTTGAGAGTACCGCCATTTACTTCTCCGGGGTCAAATACCTGATTCTGTGCTCGATCGCCTACATTCCCGGGACCATCCTCTACATGATGGCGCGGCGCGAGGTCGGCGACCAGACCTACCTCTCCCGTAAGGAGTGGTTCTCGATGTCTGCTATCATGACCTGCGCGTTATTAGCGATTGTATTTGTTCTGATGGGACGGCTAGTTATCTAACGATGATTAAACAAATAGACTGTCTGGAAACGACCCAGACAGTCTATTTTTGACGCTAAAATTATGGTAGGGTTAGGCTATTGTAAGCGAGGAGGGGTTCCATGACCAAACGATTATCGCGACAAGAAGGGCTCAAAGCGGGGATATTGCTGCTGGTCTACGTCGTGTTTATGATTTTTCCACCAACCCAGCGGGTGATTGAGGCCCAGTTGCCCAAGGCGTGGAGCAGTAACTTTGCGTTGAATGCCAGTATGTACGCCGTGCCGATTCTGGTGGCGGTGGTGTTTTATGGGCGATCGACACTTCAGAACTTTCACTATTTTCAAGACCATCCCTGGCGCAAAAGTGGTCGGGTCCTGTTATGGTTTGTGGCGTTGCTGTTCGGTAACCTGCTTGCTAATTTGTTAGTTGGTGTTGGTAAGACTACCAGCAACCAGGCAGGAATCACCCAGATGGCTGACGCGACCCCGTTGTGGGCGACGACGCTTTTGCTGGTGATTTTAGGGCCGCTTCTAGAGGAAAACGTCTTTCGGCGGGTCCTGTTAAGTGACCTATCACAGGTGATTCCGCGCTGGTTGGCCATCACGATTTCCGGGTGTGCGTTCGTCCTGATTCACGTCAATGCGCCGCAGGACATCATCTCGTACGTCCCCTTAGGCATCATTTTCACCGCCGCTTACGTCCTGAACGGGGAGAATATTGCCTTTACCTGGAGTCTCCACATGTTGAACAACTTGATGGGAGTGCTGGCAACGGCGTTCGTCACACTACATTGAAATTCATCGTAAGTAAAAACCGTCACGGCAAACGTCGTGGCGGTTTTTAGTTATTTCTAAATTAGTCGTTCAAGTTGTAGCGTAACTTCATGTGCTCGGAGCCCGTGATGACCATGTCACCCAAGAGCTTGGTCTGGCGCTTGAAGGAATCGTTGGCCAGTTTGTCGTTAGCGGCTTGTAAGTAAGCCGTAACGTCGGTCTGGTCGGCCAGCGCAGCATCGGTATCGTTTTGAATCTTGCGGTAAGAGCCCATGGCTTCCAAGGCGAAGGTGTTCCGCAGGTCAACGTACAGGTCGTAGTCCGTGTCACCCAAGAGGGCGGTGGTGCAGCTCAACCAGTACATGTGGTTCAAGTTGAATTCGCCATCGGCATCTTTGTAAACGGCCGGCGTATCGTTGACGTTGGCGTAGAAAGGCACCACCGTGTTGAAGGTGTTGGCACCGAAGGCCATCCAGTGGATCCCGGCGATTTCCTTCGGGACGTTGTTGCGAATCTGCAGGATGTGGACGTCGTGGTTCCGGTTGATCCCGATTGGCCGGAAAACGGTCTTGTCGGCTTCAGAGCCACTGCCGTAGACATCGTATTTGGTGTTTTCGAAGTGAGAACTCAGGACAAACTTCACGTCTTCGATGGAAATCTTGCGGTTGGCGTGGCAAATGAATGGTAAGTCCTGTTCCATGGGGTCGTGTTCGATTTCGGGGTTGAAGTATTTCTGGCCGAACCAGGCACGGGGGTTGTTGTAGACCGTGTCCTTAATGGTGGCACTCCCGAAGATGTGACGCAGGTTTACTTGGTCGAAGTCTGGGTTCAGGCTGTAGGTGGCAATCAGGTCTTCCAGGTCAGTGGAACTCAGGGTGTCGGCGGCGTTAAAGTCGAAATCGTCGATGTTCATCCGATTGGGGGCAACCACGTAGGCGTCATCCGGAATCCGCTTAGCGGCCCAGTGATGGCCACCGATGGTTTCTAACCACCAGATTTCGTCATTGTCAGAGAAGGCGATGCCATTGGGTTCATAGGTTCCGAACTCTTCGAGCAGGGCGCCCAGGCGTTGAACCCCTTCCTTAGCACTGTGGATGTAAGGCAGGACCAAGGTGACCAGGTCTTCTTCGCCAATCCCGCCGTCGACGTAGGGGTCGATGCCCAGGACGCGGGAGTTGGTGGTAATGGTTTCGGTTGCGGACATCGCAATGTTTTCACTGTTGATGCCAGCAGCTGGCCAGATACCGTTGGTCAGGATTGAGTTTGGAATTGAAGTGTAGCGCAAGGGGTTATCAGGCAGCTTGATTTGCACCTTGCTGATAACGGATTGATAATCGCGGGGTTGTTCGTCGGGATTAACCACCACAAACCGTTCAGGGTCGAGGGCTTCGTGTCCGTCGTCGTTACGCGAAATAATCGTGGATCCGTCGATGGAGGCCTTTTTCCCCACTAAAATCGTGGTACATGAACCTTTAATTCTCTTAGTCATAGACTATCGACACTCCTTTGTTCATTTAATCAACATTATAGCATTCATGCGCGGGGAAAAGAACTGAGGCGTCAGAATGAAAGAACGACCGATACTCAAGTGTAGGGCACCGGTCGTTCTTTCGTTTTGTTTGGTATTAGTGGCTATAACGAATTATGGGAAGATTAAGGATATGTTAGCCAGCAGTTTTTAAGTTACTCAGGGACGTTGCCATTTTCAGGAATGTAATCAATAGAGTCCGCAATTCTTTTTGGAATGGGAATCTGAGGGTCAACGTGGGGATTATTAAGATGAATTAGGTTGTAGGCTTTCCGGTATTCGCTGGGAGAGAGCCCGGTTGAACTTTTGAAGCGGTGCATGAAGACCTTAGGGTCGTTGAAATAGGCAGCATCGGCCACCTGTTTGATGGGCATCTCGGTTCGAATTAAAAGGAGAATAGCGACTTCAATTTTAACATGATTTAGGTACTGTAGGGTTGTCATCCCGGTACACTTTTTGAAGAGACGAGTTAGGTAATCCACGTTTAGATGCATGTTCGTGGCAATTTTGGCGACGGTCAGGTCACTTGCCATATTTGCACGGATCCATTCTTTCATATCGTCAATTTTAGAACTATTGCCTTGAACGTCTAGTCGGTTGAAGTAGGACTTGTAGAGTTGGATCAGCAACGCGGAGACCAAATAATCGCGTTCTTCAATGGATGAAAGTTCATTATGAATCGAAAGAATCTGGTGGATTAGGATGGTGGCGCCTTCGTAGTCCCGCAATTCAAAGTGGAGGGGAAGCGATAGTCGATGTTTCGAATTCTTATTGGTTTTAATTTCCGATAACATGGCGGCCTCGTCCGCTTCGAAAATACTTTCTTTTGTTTGTGAGAAGAAGTGGAGCCAGTAAAAATCTACCGGGGATGTTGAGTCACGGTAACCAAACATTTGCGTGAAAGGGGGGATGATTGCAATCTCGTTAGCCTGCAGGGTGAGCTGCTTATCGCCAACTTGCAGGTAAATAGGCCCTTTAAGACATAAAATGAGCTCGTAGTCCCCCTTATGGAACATGCGACGGTGACACCAAGAATTATGAGCGGAGAACTCGCCACCTTTATAGTACAGCAAGGATTTTTCGACCGAAAAAGTCGTAAATAGCATACGGTATGCCTCCAATCTGATGTCGGAAAATGACACCCTATAATCGATTGTTAAGTTGGATTTGACAGGTCGGATATGAACACTAAATATACAATAACTACTATGTAAGCTTTGAAAAATTCTGAATAATACAATATCAGAAACAGAAATAGTCGGATATCAACACTTCTTTTGCTATTATAGACCTTTTATCCGTATCTGGAAACGCTTACTATAAAAGCCATAAACAAGAATTAAAAGCCATTGAGTCTATATTTTGATGGTTGACGTGCGTGTTTGTATTACCGGTGATAAAGGTTACTCGTCGTTTTAAATTGGGGGTCTTACTTATAAGCTTAGGCAGAATACAGAATTCATCTCAATGTAATCAGTTGTTAGAAATGAGTAGCAGCTGAGTATCTCGCTAAAGCGTCAACCGTTACAGATGGATTTAGCAGTACATTGCAAATTCGACTGATTTCAGGACTTCTCACTGGCCAGCAATTGAGAGTTTAAGGCTTAGGAATGCTTGGATCAACTTCACTGTTATTGAGGTAGGTTTTCGCATAGGAGTTTCTGAACTGGGTAGGCGTCAATGACGTCATATTTTTAAAGACTCGGAGAAAGTACTTCTCGTTACGAAAACCTAGTTCGAGTGCGACAGTTTTTACTGATTTATCCGTAGTTAACAATAGTTCCTGAGCTTGATTGATTTTGATTGAATTAATAAAGTGAATAGTCGTTATTCCCTCGTACGTTTTGAATAACTGCGTCAGATAGACGGGTGTCATTTGAAACTCAGCTGCGGTTCGGGCAACTGTTAAGTTTTCGTGGCTATGGATTCGAATCCAATTCTTTATCAGTTCAAATCGACTGGAGGACTTGGAAGTAGGTCGAGTAGTCATAATAAACTGATGGGACAACTCAATCAGAATGCTTGAAATAAAGTAGTTCGTTGCCAATGCTGATGAATTTTTATCATTAGCACTATCGAGTAGCTGACGAATGAGAAGTGCTAACCGTTCAAAATTCGTTGGCTTAAATTTCTGAGGTAGTGTAATTTCAGCAGCTTTTCCCGCTAAGTTAACGGTGTAGGCGGTTGTGACTGTACCACTAGGGAAGAAGTGCATCCAGTAGTAGACTGTCCCGTTCGAAGAACCTTGATAACCAATGTGCCGAATATGCGGTGGAATGAGGAGACAATCATGTTCGGATAAGGCGTACTTGACGTCACCAATCTGAATAAAAGCGTTTCCGGATAGCATAATAAATAGTTCATAATCGCCATCATTTGTGATGTCTTTGTGGCGCCAACCAGCATCAGCAAAGTACTGGCCGGCCTTAAAAAATGTAACGGGTTCGTATAATAAAAATTTGTATACTTTTTCATTCATAATGGATACCCCCACTTTTAATATGGATACCTTTATGCTCATTTTATTAGTTTCTGGAAGGCCTGTAAAGCGTTAGTATTAATAGTTGTAAGCGCTTACCTGCAGTCTGGACGGATCGCCGATAAAGGTATTCGTAGGTATATAAAAAAAGGAGTGAGCATGATGATTTATGAAGATAATAATTGCTTGTATTTGAGAAATGGGCATGAACTGTTAGAAGTTAGACCCTGGGGGGAAAACAGTTTTCGGGTCAGAAGTAGCAAGTATGCGGCATACACCGGACGAAACAATGCTTTAAGCGAACCCGTGGCGACACAGCAAGCGGTTGTGGCAGTAGATGAAGGGCAACGCAAGGGCACAATCACTAATGGGAAGTTAACTGCCAAAATTGATGCTTTCAAGAATCTTAGTTTTTATAATCAAAATGGTGAATTACTCTTGAAGGGATATCAGCGGAATCGGATTAGCGATATGTCTGCGGGGATTGATAAAGAAACCGTTGAGCACTTCAATAGTGCCTTGAACATTGACTCGCGAGAATTCAGGCCAATAATGGGTGGCGATTTTGAACTTAAGGCGAGATTTGAATCCGACCCTCATGAGAAGTTGTTTGGGATGGGCCAGTACCAACAGGATTTCTTAAATTTGAAGAATGCCAAACTAGAACTAGCTCATCGTAACTCACAAGCTAGTGTGCCCTTTGTCCTCTCGAATAAAGGCTATGGTCTGCTTTGGAACAACCCAGCTATTGGCGATGTTGATTTCGCTAAGAACGTGACGGAATGGCATGCACTGTCGACGAAAGAGCTGGATTATTGGGTAACATGTGGTGATCAGCCAAGTGATATTGAGGAACAATATGCCGCTGTGACCGGGAAAGTACCCATGATGCCAGATTTTGCCATGGGGTATTGGCAATGTAAATTACGGTATCGAACGCAAACAGAATTGCTGGAAGCCGCCCGGGAATTCAAACGCCGGCACCTGCCAATTAGCGTTATCGTGATTGACTACTTCCATTGGCCGAGGTCTGGTGAGTTCACGTTTGATAAAGAGTACTGGCCAAATCCAGAACAGATGATTAAAGAGCTTCATGGTATGGGCATCAAACTGATGGTATCGGTTTGGCCAACGATTGATGAGACCAGTTCACATTATCAAGAAATGCAAGAAAAGGGTTACTTAGTTCAAACCGAGCGAGGTGTACCCATTACGATGAATTTCCTGGGAAATAATGGGTTTGTTGATTTTACCAATCCAGACGCGCAGAAATATATTTGGCAATTACTGAAGAAAAATTATCAGGATAAAGGAGTTGACCTATTCTGGTTAGATGAAGCCGAGCCAGAATACACGGTCTACGATTTTGACAACTATCGTTATACCAATGGTAGTAATCTCCAAGTTGGTAATACTTATCCAGTTGGTTATGCCAAAGCCATTTACGATGGGCAGAAGGAAAGTGGGAAGCAGGATGTCATCAACCTCGTCCGGTGTGCTTGGGCGGGCAGCCAAAAGTACGGTGCATTAGTATGGTCTGGTGATATTGATTCAAGTTTTCAGTCACTTCGAAATCAATTGGCAATTGGACTAAACATGGGAATTGCTGGTATTCCTTGGTGGACGACTGATATTGGCGGGTTTCATGGTGGTGTTGATGATAACGAAGATTTCCGAGAATTAGTAACGCGCTGGTTTGAATTTGCAACATTTTGTCCGGTTATGCGGATGCACGGTGATCGTGAGCCACATACAGTACCACTCAGTCAAACGGGTGGCGGCAAGATGCCATCGGGTGGACCGACTGAACCATGGGCGTATGGGGAACAAACGTATGCGATTATGAAGAAATACATGGTCCTGCGAGAAAACCTAAAAGACTATATTCGGGTTCAAATGCAAGCAGCACATGAAAAGGGAACGCCGGTGATCCGCCCACTATTTTATAACTACAGTCATGATGAAACCGCTTGGACGGTTGAAGATGAATTCCTGTTTGGTGATGCAATTCTGGTAGCCCCTGTGTTACATGAAAAATCGGTTCAGCGACAAGTTTATTTGCCTGCTGGAAATAGTTGGGTTGATGCGATGACTGGTGCGGTATTACCGGGTGGTCAAACCATCAATGCACAAACGCCAATTGATAAACTTCCAGTTTATATTCGTCAGTCTGACGCCGAAACGTTGATGTCAGCTTTTGAGGCCCTGAAATAAGACGAGTGCTCCCGGAATTAAAATCAGTTGTTAGGGTGTTCATAAAGGTGGACTTGTGTTGAGTTATTGGGAGGAGCGTTAAAAATGAAGTTATTTGGAAAGTTATTTGCTAGTCAATCGCTGATTACGTGGATTCTACAGATTATTTTTATCGGGTTAGCCTGGAAGGTTGCTGATCATACAATTCCCAATAATCTCATGACGATTATCGGGGGAACGCTACTTATGATTATTATTTATGTGAGTCTCGCCCACGATAGTAAAAAAAGAATTTCGGATAAATAACGGTGCATCGTTTTAATTCTATATTATGGATGGAGGGTTTTTAAAATGAGTTCGAACAATACAGACCAAAATGTTGCCGCTGCTCAAGCAATGCTTGCCGGTGACAAACTACCGTTTCATAGAAAGTTAACGTATGGGTTCACCGATATGGCAGGGAATCTGCTGTATACTTTGATTGGCTCTTACATGTTGTATTTCTTCACCAACGTCTTTGGTCTAGATGTTGGGACCGCTGGTGCCTTGCTACTTCTGGGACGGTTTATTGATGCGCTAGGAGCACCAGTTATGGGGGTTCTGGTGGATCATACTCATAGTAAGTATGGGAAGAACCGACCATGGTTCCTCTGGATGGCCTTGCCATTTACGATTTCGGTTTGGTTACTGTTCACCACGCCGGCGTTAGGTAGCACGGCAAAGATCATCTATGCTGGTGCTATGTACATCATTGCTGAATTAACTTACACGGCATTATCAACACCGATTACGTCGGTATTGCCAAACCTCTCGGCTAACTCGGACGAACGAACCTCTGCGAACTCCATTCGGATGGTTCTAGGGAACGTTGGGAATTTCTTTGCTGTTACGTTTGTTATGCCATTAGCGTCTGTGCTGGGGAATGGGAATGAACGCCGCGGTTGGTCTTTGGCCGTAGGGTTGTATGCAGTCATTGCGTTCATTGTCCTAATGATTGCCTTTCTGGATATGCGAGAAAAGAATATTGGCGAAGAAAAGATTATTACGATTCGTGAAAGTGTTAGGGCAACTAAGAATAATTGGCCGTGGGTCTTGATTGTTTTGGCTAACCTGCTTTTGTGGACGGCTTACTCCGCTCGTAACGCAGCACTGCCATACTACTTCCAATACAATTTAGATAACAAGAGTTTGATTTCAATCTTTAATGGTTTTTCCATTATTCAAATCATTGGGATGGCCTCGGTGCCCTTTGTCGTAAAGTACTTACATAAATGGGGAACCACTATCCTGATGTTAGCAATGACTATGGTTGGTCAAGTTTGGATTGGACTGGCCGGTGCCAACGTGACCTCAGCGTTAGTTGGCTGGTGCTTAGCCTGCATCGGTTCTGGCTCGGCCATGACGATGTTTTTCTCAATGGTCGGTGATACCGTTGACTTTGGGGAATGGAAAAATGGTATTCGTGCGAATGGCTTCTTAACCGCGATGGGTGCATCATTCTGTATCCAGATGGGATCTGGGATTGGTTCATTTATTGCTGCAAGAATCTTAGCTGCGTTTGGGTTTACGGCGGCTAAGGCTGTTCAAACTGGTGAAAGCTTGTCAGCTATCAGTTTCACGTTTGTCTGGGTTCCCGTTATCATTTACGCGCTTAGTGCTCTGTGCATGGTTTTCTATCGTAAGTGGGAAAAGCATGAACCGGTTGTTACCGAAGAATTGGCAGAACGGCGGGCTCAGGAAGAAGCTACGGTTGCTGATAATAACTAATCTGAAAAGCAGATAAAATTAGGATTAGGGCACGATTACTTCTATCCTTGGGATTCTTGGTTTTGAAACTAAAATTAAGACTGAAAGACTGAAAGGAAGCAAGGACTATGCAAATGACAGAAAACAAACTGCACCTTAAACACGTTGAAATCACATCCGGGTTCTGGCAACGTTACCGAGATCTGGTTGTGAAAGAAGTTTTACCCTACCAATGGCAGGTTATGAACGACGAAGCGGATATTTCAATCTCGGTTGACCCCCAAAATAATGGCCAGGATAAGAACAGTCATGCGGTCGCTAACTTAAAAATCGCCGCTGGTCAGCAAGAAGGGCACCACTACGGTTTTCCCTTCCAGGATACTGATGTGTATAAGTGGCTGGAAGCCGCAGCCTACTCGTTTAATTACCATCCCGATGCTGACTTGCAAAAAATCACTGATAATTTGATCAATCTCATTGCCGATGCGCAAGAAGACGATGGCTATTTATCCACTTATTTCCAAATTGATGCACCAGAGCGGAAGTTTAAACGGCTCCAGCAGTCCCATGAACTTTATACGATGGGGCACTATATCGAAGCCGGGGTCGCTTATTATCAAGCAACGGGGAATCAAAAGGCCCTGGATGTTGCAACGAGAATGGCAGATTGTATCGAC
Source organism: Candidatus Levilactobacillus faecigallinarum (assembly GCA_019113985.1). Taxonomy (GTDB): domain Bacteria; phylum Bacillota; class Bacilli; order Lactobacillales; family Lactobacillaceae; genus Levilactobacillus; species Levilactobacillus faecigallinarum. The sequence goes on along the minus strand of DXGJ01000023.1, from coordinate 54,728 downwards.
CGCAATTTTGGCCTCGAAGATGGAAAAATTCCGGGGCTTGATGGGCATCCTGAGATTGAATTGGCCCTAACCCGGTTATATGAGGCGACTCAGAATGACAAGTACTTGAAGTTGGCACATTACTTCTTAAATCAACGTGGTCAGGATCCAGAATTCTTTGACAAGCAGATTGCGATTGATGGGAACAGCGATGAACGTGACATCATTCGGGGGATGCGAGAACCCGATTTAACCTACTTTCTTGCTGCAGAGCCTATCAAAAATCAAAAGGTACCTCAAGGCCATGCAGTTCGGGTCGTTTATCTCTGCACGGGGATGGCATATGTTGCGCGCTATACGGGTGACCAGGACTTACTAGACGCCTGTCATCGTTTCTGGACTGACTTAGTTCGTCGGCAGATGTACATTACCGGGAACATTGGTTCAACGACTCAGGGTGAGGCGTTGACCTACGCTTACGACTTGCCGAACGACACTATGTATGGTGAGACCTGTGCTTCGGTTGGAATGGCTTTCTTTGCTCGGCAGATGCTTCATTTGGACGCAAAAGGGGAGTATGCCGATGTTCTTGAAAAGGAACTCTTTAATGGTGCGTTAAGTGGGATGTCCTTGGACGGTAAGCATTTCTTCTACGTGAATCCGCTGGAGGCTGATCCGGTAGAGAGTCAATTAAATCCGGATAAATCACATGTTTTGACCCACCGGGCCGATTGGTTTGGTTGTGCCTGCTGTCCCGCCAACTTGGCGCGTTTAATTACATCAGTTGATCAATATCTGTACACAGTTGATGGTCAAACGATTCTGTCACATCAGTTCATTGCCAATCAAGCAACCTTTGCCGATGAGTTGCAGATTACACAAACAAACAACTTTCCTTGGGAAGGTAACATTCATTATGCTGTGAAGAATCCGCAAGAAAAGGCGGTTAAGTTGGGGCTTCGAATTCCGGGGTGGTCACCGAAGTTTACGTTAACGGTCAATGGCCAGGTACGTACTGAAGTGGTACAAGATGGGTTCATTTACTTGGACATTCAAGCGGCTACAACTGATATCGATCTGGTACTAGACATGCAGGTTAAACTCATGCAAGCTAATAATCGTGTTAATGCGGATTTTGGCAAGGTCGCTATTCAGCGTGGACCGATAGTCTATGCGGCTGAAGAGGCCGATAATCCAGCGCCACTTTGGCAATACCAAGTGGCCGCAGACGCAAAAACCACTTACCATTATGAGCAGTCTTTACTAAACGGTGTGGGGGTCATCACGGTAGCTGCTAATAAGCAAGCCGCGATGAGTGATCAACAAGTACTTTACGCACCGGTTAGTACAGGTGTAGAGAATTCGGAGACCGAGTTAACCTTGGTTCCTTACTATGCTTGGGCGAACCGGCTGAATGGTCAGATGAGCGTTTGGCTGAATCGACAGTATCACTAATTAAATGTAGTTGAGGCGTCAGAAGTAATTTTCTGGCGTCTTTTGGTGTATCAGAATACTTGCGGGCAGAACGGCTCATCAAGTACACTGAAGGCAATAAGTAATCGGTTACAAATCAACCGAAGGAGTGGTGGAAGATGGGAAAAAAGATTGTAATTGTTGGCGGTGTTGCTGGCGGAGCTTCCGTGGCGACGCGGGCGCGGCGTTTAGACGAATCAGCACAGATTACGATTTATGAACAGGGTCCCGACGTGGGATTCTCGAACTGCGCATTGCCGTACTACCTGTCGCGCACGGTGCAGTCTGCATCGAAATTGGTGATGATGACGCCCGAAAAGTTCAAGGCCCAATATAACATCGATGCCGTCGTCAATCATCGGGTCGTGGCTATTGATGCGCAGGCCCAGACGGTTCAAGTCCAAAACGTTCAGACCGGGGATTTGACCACGGACCACTATGATGAGCTGTTCCTCTCACCGGGCACCCGGGCTAACCGACCGCAGAGCATTGCGGGCGTCGATGGGCAACAGGTTTTTACTCTGCGAAACGTAACAGATGTTGTTGCCTTGGACACCTACTTGCGTCAGCACCAGGCCACCCACGTCGCCGTGATTGGTGGCGGCTTCATTGGGATTGAAACCGCTGAAAATCTGACTCGGGCAGGCTATCGGGTCACCTTGATTGAGCAAAATGAGCAGGTGTTGACCACCCTTGACGATGACCTGGTTCAGTTGGTTCATAAGCAATTGCATGACCACCATGTTAAGGTTCATTTGGGCGCTAAGGTGACCGGCATCACCAAGTCAGGTGTTACGCTGGCGGATGGGACGACTGTACCAGCTACCGCAGTTGTGATGGCCGCAGGTGGCACGCCGAATACGGACTTGGCCCAAACGGCCGACCTTCATCTGGGACTGACCGGCGGTTTTCGGGTCGACCATAACTATCAGACCAATCAGCCACACATCTACGCGGTGGGGGATGCCATTGAGGTGACCGATGCCCTGACCCGGCAGGCGACCTTAATGGGCTTGGCATGGCCGGCGCAGATGGCAGCCCGGCGTGCGGTCGATCACGTTTATGGGCGACCAACGCGGCACTCTGGGCTATACGGCGCGCAGTGTTTGCCGGTATTTGATTTGAACGTAGCGACGGTTGGCTACCCGGTGACGGTCTGTGCGGCCAACCACTGGCCGGTCAAGAGCGCGCTGGTGATTCCTGACGATAAGGTAGGGTTGATGCCGGACGCACACCCGCTGTATTTAAAAGTAGTGTTTAGTGACCCCAGCGGTGAAATCCTGGGTGCCCAAGCCATTGGCAGGGGGGATGTAGATAAGCAGATTGATATCATCGCGACCCTGATGAAGACGCACGGCACTGTCGAGGACTTAGGTGACCTGGAATTGTGTTACCAACCGGAATTTAGCACCACCAAAAATGCGGTGAACTTCGCGGGGCTAGTCGCAACGAATCTCCTGAATAATGAGTACCGACAAGTTGCGGTTTCCGCGGTTCGGCCGCTAGTTACGCATCAGGCCGACATTATTGACGTCCGGGAACCGGATGAATACCAACGTGGCCACATCGTGACGGCGCGGAACATCCCCATGAGTCAGTTCCGCGAGCGATTAACGGAAATCAGCCGTGACCATCCGGTGTATCTCCACTGTGCCACTGGGAAACGTAGCTACAACGTGACCCGGGCCCTACAGAACCTGGGGTACACCAACGTGGTCAACGTTGCCGGATCGTTCAACGCGTTGTGTGAGTACGAATACTTCCGCGACATGACCACTGACCGCGAGCCAATCGTGACTGCTTATCATTTTGACTTATAACGCAAAAAACACCGTTCGTCGGAGATGACGAGCGGTGCTTTACGTTATCGCAGGGAAATAAGTCTAGATAAATTGAATCCCACCATCGATCTGAACGGCTTGACCGGTCATGTAGTCGGAGTCGTGGGAGCCTAAGTAGGAGACGTAGTTGGCGACATCTTCAGGCGTTTGAACCCGGCCTAAAGTAATGGATTCGGAGTACTTCTTGAGGTACTCACCCTTGGTTCCGCCGAGTTGCTTAACCATTTCTTCATCGATCAGGCTCCACATGCTGGTCCCGACGATGCCGGGGCAATAGGCGTTAACGGTAATGTGCTTCTTACCGAGTTCCTTTGCGGCAGCTTGGGTCAAGCCTCGAACGGCAAACTTGGTTGCGGAGTAGGCACCTAAGAGGTCGAAGGCGATGTGGCCGGCAATACTGGAAGCGTTGATAATCTTTCGAATCAAGTCACCATCGTCTTGCTTCTCAAATTGAGCAGTTGCGGCTTGAATCCCGTAGAGGTCACCGTAGACGTTAATTCCAAAAATTTTTTCCATATCTTCTGGGGTTTCGTCTTGGAGTAACTTGATTTGGGCGATTCCAGCGTTGTTCACGTAAGTATCTAACCGGCCGAAGTTATCGACAGCGGCCTGAACAAACCGTTTGTGGGCTTCCGGGTCGGAAACGTCGCCCTCGACACTAACGGCTTCGAAGCCATTGCTCTTTAGTTCTTCTGCGGTTGCGGCGGCTGTCTTTGGATCAAAGTCCGCAATGACAACGGCATAACCGTCCTTAGCTAATCGTTCCGCGATACCCTTACCAATTCCACGACCAGATCCAGTAACGACAGCGACACGTTTTGCTTCACTCATATCAGAAAAACTCCCTTCACAAACCTAAGTTAACCAACAACAAGCTAAGTATACTGGACGAACGATTGTATTTGCAAGCGTTTACAACGTCAATTACCTATGTCGCTTAAATAGTTGCATATCGGCGTTCTATTGGGATTAAAAAAGACGTTCAACAGGGTATGTCGAACGCCATTAGAACTATTAGATAAATTGAATCCCACCGTCAATCTGAACGGATTGACCGGTCATGTAGTCAGACTTGGTTGAGCCCAAGAAGGAAACGTAGTTGGCCACGTCTTCAGGCGTTTCAACCCGACCCAAGGTGATGGATTCGGAGTACTTCTTCAGGTATTCACCCTTAGTCCCGCCGAGTTGCTTGACCATCTCTTCGTCGATCAGGCTCCACATGCTGGTCCCCACGATGCCGGGGCAGTAGGCGTTAACCGTGATGTGCTTCTTACCAAGTTCCTTGGCAGCAGCTTGGGTCAAGCCCCGAACGGCAAACTTGGTTGCGGAGTAGGCACCCAAGAGGTCAAAGGCCACGTGGCCGGCAATACTGGAGGCGTTGATAATCTTCCGAATCTTGTCACCGTCGTCTTGTTTTTCGAATTGTGCGGTAGCTGCCTGAATCCCGTAAAGGTCACCGAAGACGTTGACGCTAAAGATTTTTTGCATATCTTCTGGCGTTTCGTCTTGCAGCATCTTGATTTGGGCGATCCCGGCATTGTTAACGTAGGTGTCTAGACGGCCGAAGTTATCAACGGCAGCCTGGACGAAGGCCTTGTGAGCTTCTGGGTCGGAAACGTCACCGGCAATGCTAACGGCGTCGAAACCGTTGTCCTTGAGTTCGGCGGCAGTGGCGGCAGCGGTCGTCGCGTCGAAGTCGGCGATGACCAGGCTATAACCATCCTTGGCTAATTGTTCGGCGATTCCTTTACCAATTCCCCGGCCAGAACCGGTAACAACTGCAACGCGTTTTTCTTCACTCATCTTCAGAAACTCCCTTTCTTGAAACCGTTAAGTTATCTCTTTACAAATAATAAGTATACGGAAATCAATGACACATTGCAATCTTTTTCACAATAAAATTTTCACAACCATCACCATCAGTTAACTAGTTAGGACTATTAATATCAGCGATGACACGGAAGTTAGGATGTCTGAGACAGTTGGAGATTGTTCGTTTATCGATAGAATGTTAACAGATACACGACCCTGTAACGAGGGAGCCACAGCAAAATGACCGTCGGCTACGGTGAGAAGGGGTGTTCGGTTGTGCTCCCTGTCCATTGCCGGTAAAATAGAGGCATTGAACTTTTAGAGAAGGAGATTAGTCAGATGGACTTAACGGCGGCACAACAGGTCTTAAAAACGACCTTTGGGTACGATGATTTTCGTCCCGGTCAGCGCACCGTAATTGAACACGTCATGGCGGGAGACAACACGCTGGCGATTATGCCGACCGGTGGAGGGAAGTCCCTGTGTTATCAGATTCCGGCATTACTTTTTGATGGTATCACAGTCGTGGTCTCGCCCTTGATCTCCTTAATGAAGGACCAGGTCGATGCCCTGAACGACAGTGGGATTCCAGCGACCTACATCAACAGTACCTTGGAGTGGCCCGAGATCCAGGATCGGTTGGCGGGCTTACACCAAGGGGATTATAAGCTACTCTACGTGGCCCCTGAGCGGCTGGATTCTGGGGCCTTCTTGACGGCGTTGGGACGATTGCCCATTGACCTATTGGCGGTTGATGAAGCGCACTGTATTTCGCAGTGGGGGCATGACTTTCGTCCGAGCTACCTCGAATTAAGCACCGCCATCGAACAGTTGCCCACGCACCCGCGGGTGTTAGCACTAACGGCGACAGCGACCCAACAAGTCGCCAGTGATATTCGTGAACGGCTCCAGATTCCCGCTGATGACGAAGTCAATACTGGTTTCGCCCGAGATAACCTGAACTTGGCGGTAGTTAAGGACCAGGACACCGACCGGTACATCTTGGACTACCTAAAGGTCAACGCCGATGCGTCGGGCATCATTTACGCCAGTACCCGTAAGGAGGTCACCCGGCTGACCACGTTACTGACTAAGCATCATATCAATGCGGCGCCTTACCATGCCGGGTTACCCGATGAGGAACGACGCCAGAACCAAGAAGACTTCCTATATGACCGGGTTCAGGTAATGGTTGCGACCAACGCCTTTGGGATGGGCATCGACAAGAGCAACGTGCGATTCGTGATTCACGCGCAGGTCCCGGGGACGTTGGAGGCCTATTATCAGGAGGCTGGTCGGGCCGGTCGGGATGGGTTGCCCAGTGAGGCCATCCTGTTATATCGGTCGCAGGACTTACAGATTCAGCACTTTTTTATTGATCAATCGGAAATGGACGAGCAACACAAGCAACATGCCTACCATAAGCTTCAGGTGATGAACCAGTACGCCAATACGCAGGGGTGCTTGCAGCAGTTCATTTTGACCTACTTCGGGGAGCAATCGGATCCCTGTGGGCGATGCAGTAACTGTCGCGATGACCGGGAGGCCCAGGATATTACTACGGATGTGCAGAAGGTGCTGTCCTGTGTGGTTCGTCTGCGGGCGCGGTTCGGGAAGGGCATTGTGGCCCAGGTTCTGACGGGTGCCCATAACAAGCGGGTATTGGACCAGCAACTGGACCAGCTACCAACCTATGGAATTATGCGCAACCAGCGCCAGAAGAGTGTGGGGGAGTTGATCGACTTCTTGACGGCGACCGGCTATTTACAGGCCGTCGGGGGGCAATACCCGACCTTACAGGTGACGTCCTTGGGCGTGACCGTGTTAAAGGGTGAGCAACAGGTTTTTCGGAAAATGGCCCGCAAAGCGGCGCGCTTGGCACCGGAAGACGATGCTTTATTTGGTCAATTGCGTGAATTACGCCGGCAACTTGCTGAGGAACAACACGTGCCACCGTTCGTCATCTTTTCCGATAAGGCGTTACATGAGATGAGCGCCGATCAACCCACGACTGAAGCTGAATTCCTAGAAGTTAAGGGTGTGGGCCAGAGTAAATTGGAGAAATATGGCGAGGCGTTTATGAACGTTATTCTCGAGAATAAAGATTAAGTATAAGGTTTTACGAACAATACATTAAAAAAAGTTTCAGATATGTTGCTTGTATCTGAAACTTTTTTTGAATTTATAGGCGGATATATGGTTTTATTCATTGTTAACAAAATCACAATGTTAAAACTGCGTTTACCTTTTTATTGATTTACTAATAGCTTTTAACGACAACATCAATCTATATGAGTTGCTTCAAAAATAACGAATATGTTATCTTTAATCGGAAATGACGGATTATAATCGCCAATAGACTGTATTTAGGTTAATATTAGCCCCAAAAAACTCAAAAAGTAACCAAAATGCTATTGACGAATGTTAATGTAAGCGCTATCTTAGATATTGTTAAGTAAGCAACTAAGGAGGAACAACATGAAGATTAATCTTAAAACTGATGCACAAAAGCCAGTTCAATTAAGTAAGTACCTTCAAGGCCAATTTTCCGAACATTTGGGTCGAGGGATTTACGAAGGCTTATGGGTCGGTAAAGATAGTGATATTCCGAATGTAAATGGTTTACGTTCAGATGTTATTGATGCCTTAAAGAAACTTCACGTTCCGGTACTTCGTTGGCCGGGAGGCTGTTTCGCCGATGAATACCACTGGCGCGATGGAATTGGTGATCCTGCTAATCGTCGTAAAATTGTTAATAATAACTGGGGCGGCACGACTGAAGACAATTCGTTTGGAACCCACGAGTTTTTCGAACTTTGCCAACAACTAGGTAGTGAGGCCTACATAAATTGCAACGTCGGTAGCGGAACGGTTCAAGAGATGGCTGATTGGGTTGAGTACATGACGGCGTCTGGCGATTCGACAATGGCAAACCTGCGTGCTGAAAATGGTCACCCAGAACCTTGGGATGTAAAGTTCTTAGGAATTGGGAATGAAACCTGGGGTGGCGGCGGTAATATGCGGCCCGAATACTATGCAGACCTTTATCGACAATTTCAGACGTTTGTTCGACAGTACGGTAAGGAGCCAATTTATAAAATTGCGTGTGGTCCAAATATTGATGACTTTAATTGGACAAACGTTGTCATGGAAAGTGCAGCCCCTTATATGAATGGACTTAGTTTACATCATTATGCGTTGACGGACTTGTGGGAACACAAGGGGGATGCAGTTGACTTCAGTGACGAAGAATGGCAATCGCTGCTTAATAGTGCAAAGAAGATGGACTACTTAATTCATGAACATGCCATTCGAATGGATCGGTACGACCCAGAACATCATGTCGACTTAATCGTTGATGAATGGGGATCTTGGCTGAAGGAACAAGCGGGTACGAATCCAGCATTCTTATACCAACAAAATACGTTGCGAGATGCGATGGTTGCTGCGACGACCTTAAACATCTTCTACAAGCATGCTGATCGAGTCCACATGGCTAACATTGCACAGATGGTTAACGTCTTACAATCAATGGTCTTAACCGATGGTTCAAAGATGTTGTTAACCCCAACCTACTTTGTTTTCCTGATGTATCAATTCCATCAAGATGCAACGCGAATTGCAGCGGCCTGCAGTCAAGGCAGTGACCTTAACTACACGGTATCTGAGAAAGACGATGAATATATTCTTTCTTTCTGTAATACTAGTTTAACGGCTGATGAGAACCTTGAGATTGAAATGCCAACTGCTCTGGGAAAAACAACGTATGCACAAACGCTTCATGAGGATGTTGCAAATGCACATAATACGTTTGATGATCCAGAGCGAGTTCAACTAAAATCATTTGACCAGGTTCATGTTGAAGGCCAAGCAGTTCGATTCCAGTTGCCGAAGATGAGTGTGGTAACCATTAAGATTCAGAAGCAGTAGGCACAATTGAATTTATAAGCGAAAAGGTGGTCAGACATGTCAAGTGTATCGCTAGAACATATTTATAAGCAGTATGATGGCGCCGACGAATACAGCGTGACCGACTTCAATTTGGAAGTTAAGGATAAGGAATTTATCGTGTTTGTTGGACCGTCAGGGTGTGGGAAGTCAACCACGCTCCGAATGATTTCAGGGTTGGAGGAAATTACCAAGGGTACTTTGAAAATCAATGGTGAGGTTGCCAATACAAAGGCTCCCAAGGATCGGGATATCGCAATGGTTTTCCAAAACTATGCACTCTACCCCCATATGACCGTTTACCAAAACATGGCTTTTGGATTAAAGATGCGGAAGTATGACAAGGATGAGATTGACAAGCGGGTAAAACATGCCGCTGATATTCTAGGATTAACAGAGTTCTTACCTAAACGGCCAAGTGCCTTGTCCGGTGGGCAACGTCAACGGGTTGCCTTAGGCCGGGCAATCGTGCGGGATGCGCCAATCTTCCTAATGGATGAACCCTTGTCTAACTTGGATGCTAAGTTACGGGTCTCCATGCGGACCGAAATCGCACGTTTGCACCGTTCATTGGACACCACGACCATCTACGTGACCCATGATCAGACCGAAGCGATGACCATGGCTGATCGGATTGTCATTATGAAGGATGGAAAAGTCCAACAAATTGGAACGCCCGCTGAGGTTTATGATAAGCCCGCTAACGTCTTCGTTGGTGGATTTATCGGGGCACCACCGATGAACTTCTTTACATTAGACTTTGACGGTAAGTACCTGACGGATGCAGATAACGGAATCAGCTTACTACTGAAACCGGAGCAAGCCACGAAACTCGATGAGGCGGGTTATGATGGTAAGCAGATTATTCTAGGAATCCGTCCGGAAAACATTCACGTGGATCAAGCATTCGTAGAAGCACATCCAGATACGGTGCTTAATGGTGAAATTGTCGTTTCTGAATTATTGGGGAACGAATCACAGCTTTACTGCAAGGTAAATAAACATAATTATATTGCGAAGGTTAATGCCCGCGATCATGAGGCCCCGGGCACTAAAAAAACAGCTAGTTTAGATTTAGATACAGTGCATTTCTTTGATCCAACCACTGAATTAGTTCTTAAATAACTCAAAGGGGAGAAACAACATTATGAATAAACATAGTTGGAAAAAGTTATCCGTTTTAGCTTTAACAGGATTGGCAGCGCTTTCCCTTGCCGCATGTGGCAATAAGAGTGCTAGCAGCAGTTCATCCAAGACGACGACCATTACCTTCTGGAATGGGTTTACTGCGTCTGATGGGACTAACCTGAAGAAGATTGTTGCGGAATATAACAAGACCAACAAGGACCACGTTAAGGTTAAGATGGACCAAATGAGTTGGGACAACTTCAATGAAAAGTTGCCAACTGCCATTACGGCACGGAAGGCTCCTGACTTTGTTGCCATGAACTATGGTGATATGGCTGGTTACGTACATAACGGAACCATGAAGGACATGTCAAACTTCTACAACTATAAAGGCGTTGACAAGTCTAACTTCCAGCAATCAGCAATCAACATGGGGAAGATTAAGGGTAAGTCTTACTTTATCCCAATGCAAGTTCAAGGAAACTATCTCTACTGGAACAAGGATCTTTACAAGAAGGCTGGCATCGACCCTAACAGTAAAGTTAAGACTATCTCGCAATACATGGACTACGCCAAGAAGATTAAAGCACTGGGTAACGGTGTTCAAGGGACTTACTGGTCTGACTTTGCACAATGGTCATTGGTTTACGGTGGGACTATCTTAAACAAGGCTGAAAATAAGTCAACCATCAATAATGCTGCTAACCGTAAAGTTTTGAACCAATTCCGTCAAATGATGTATGTTCAAAAGCTGGGTAATCCAAGTACCCAAGGGGTTGCCGTTGATAACCTGATGTTCGCTGGTAAGTTGGGTCTTGAAGTCAGTGGTCCATGGCTGAACGAAGGAATGATCAAGAACAAGATTAACTACGGTGTTACGCAATTCCCATCTTTGACTAAAAATGGTAAGAAGCAAGCTTGGTTAGCCGGTGTTGGTTTCGGTATTCCAACAAGTACTGACGACAGTAAGACGAAAGCTATCTACTCCTTTGTTAAGTACTGGAACACCAAGAAGACTAGCATGAAGTGGAGTCAAGAAAACAAGTGTGCACCTTACTTGAAGGATGTTGCTGCTGACAAGAGTATCAAGAACGATCCAGTCATTTCTGAATTAGCTAAGCAAACTAGCTACTCAAAGGTTATGTGGTCTGGTAACGTTCACGCATCTGATATTCAAACCAATGTCATTACACCAATGTGTAACAAGGTTGTTACGGGTAGTGATGTGAATACGCAGTTGAAGTTAGCCGATCAGAAGATTAATAAGATTCTGAAGGGCGACGACTAAACGCATCGCGTCTAAGTCTATCTAGTTGAATTGACCAATTTTATACACTGATGCCGCTTACTGGTTATCAGTGTATAAAATTATACCGAACTATTTTGGAGGGAAGTTATTACTATGGAAAATACATCCAGATGGTCCCGGATTAAAACGTATTGGAATCAGCCAGGTCACGTTGGTTATCTCTTTATCTTACCTTCGATAATTGCCTTGGTCCTCTTCGCGTTTATCCCGGTTGTCATCGGTCTAGGGATGAGTTTCTTCAACGTTAATATTTTCTTTAATGGAACGAAATTCGTTGGATTACACAACTTTGTCCGCTTCTTCTCAGATTCACGGGCCATTAACTCTATCTGGCATACCGTTTACTTCACGGTACTTGAAACGCCAGTACAAGTGTTGGTTGGGGTTCTCTGTGCGGCGGCCTTATCCCGGAATACGCGGTTTAACCGGTTTTGCCGGTCAACCTTCTACATTCCTGTTGTTTGTTCGTTAACTGCCATTGGGTTGGTCTTTAACATGTTACTTGATCCAAACATTGGCTTATTCCCACACATGCTGACGAAGATCGGGATGACGGCACCAGACTTCTTTGGAAATGCCCATTGGGCAATGCCTACAATTGCCTTCTTGACGGTTTGGAAGAGCTTCGGGGTTACCATGATTATCATGCTGACGGCCGTTCAAGCCATTTCACCAAGCTTATATGAGTCTGCTGAAATGGATGGTGCGAACCGGATGCAACAATTCTTCCACGTAACGATTCCACAATGTATTCCAGCACTTGGATTCTGTGTCTTAACGAACTTAACGGGTTCCATGCAAGTCTTTGACCAAATCTTTGTTACCACTGGTGGTGGCCCTAACTTCAAGACTGAATCCACGGTGCAATACATTTATAATCGTGGGTTTGCGGCTCCGTATGAGCTTGGATACGCATCTACCGTTGCCACTGTATTGTTTGTAATTATTGCAGTCTTAGCGGTTGGCTCAAACTTGTACATGAGCCATAAAGAACAACAAATGAGATAGGAGGGCGACGATCATTATGAAACGAACGAATAAGCATTCAGTCTTATCAAATATTTTACTCATTATTGTCTTGATTTCAGTTGTCTTCCCATTCTTGTGGGTGCTACTGAGTTCCTTTAAAAACGAAGCGGATATCATTAACTATCCACCAAAATTATTCGCTGGTCATTACACATTTAGTAACTATACGGATATTTGGAAAACCATTCCAATGACGCGCTACATCGTTAATACGGTGATTTACGCGGTTGGGGTCTGTGTTATCTCTGTTACTTTGGACTCCTTTACCGGATATGCCTTAGCTCGGATGCGTTTCCGTGGCCGGACATTCTTCTACTACGTTATTATGGTCACCATGTTTATTCCATTCGCGATTACGATGATTCCTCTGTTCATGGAATTAAGTAAGTTTGGGATGATTAACACCTATGCGGGGTTAATTATTCCTCATGCGACGACAGCTTTTGGGATATTTATGATGCGATCGTTCTTCGTGGGATTACCCGAAGATTTGGCGGAAGCGGCACGGTTAGACGGTTTAAACGAATTCCAAATTTACTTTAGAATTATGTTACCGCTAGCTAAACCACAGCTGATTACCTTAGCGATCTTTAGCTTAATGGGTAGCTGGAATGACCTTCTATACCCAATGTTAATGACGACTGACCAAAGTATGCGGACCTTGGCAGCTGGATTAGCTCTAATTGGTGGTCAACATATCACGTACTATGGTCCAGTTATGGCTGGGACAATCATTTCCATGTTGCCACTGTTTATCATTTACATGTTTGCACAGAAGTACTTTATTCAAGGATCGGCTATGTCAGGAATGAAGGAATAGTTTATGATGAAGTATTCAAATGGCCCTATTGCAACGTCATTGGGGAACTTATGGGATTACGTGGTTTTAACCGCGATGCTGATAATTATCAGTTTACCGATCATTACAATTGGATGTACCTTCCACGCAACTTTACGAGTCATTAATGATTTTCGGGTAAATGGGCACGGCGAGAATGTTAGTCCAATGTTCTTTCGGTATTTACGAGAACAATGGATTTGGTATACGGTGACGTTTACTGTGGGCGCGCTCTCCGTGACAACTAGCCTGGTTAATCTACAGAATCTCTCTTCAGGGAATCTAATGAACGTCGTAATGGGCAGTTTGATGCTGGTCTTGGCTATCTTAGTTTCGGGAATCTGGTTCTGCATTCAGGTGATTGGCGTGTATGAACGCGTAACGCCTCTGGAAACAATCAAAACGGCGTTAGTCTTCTTTGTTTTAAACCTACCTAAGAATCTAGGAATGCTCTTATTAACGATTGCGTTATGCTATGTGTTGCTGGTTTTACCACTGAGTTTTCCAATAGACTTAATTTTACTTGATTTTGTTTGGAAACGCTTTTTAGGATCTGCGTGGGCGTATATTGCTCATGCACGTAGAATTATTGCTTAGTTAATAAATAAGTAGGTCTTAGAATAGGATGATGGTACCATAAGGATAATTAGATAGGATTACAACTAACAGGTAGAAGCCAAAAACAAAACTAGGCGATTTATTTTCGGTATTTATCGAGAGTGAAGAACCTAGTTTTATTGGCCTTCAATTGAAAAGCTATCAATCAAACATGGAAAAGAAAAGACGGTAAGGGGATTTTTGCAATGGACGTAGATATATCTGAAAAATCAATTCCGGTATTTACAGCACTAGACAGTCCGGTACGGGTAAAAATTATTAATTTGTTGTCTAAGAATAAAATGAATGTAAAAGAAATATCACATGCACTTAATCTTAGTAGCACGATTACAATTATGCATCTGAATAAACTTGAGGCTGCTAATATTATTCGAACCGAAAAGCAGGGAACACAACGTATCTCCAGCCTTCGTGTGGATACCATTAATATCGGTTTTCCTAAACAACTGTACGTACCGTACGATTCTAAGGATATTGAGTTGCCAGTCGGTCAGTATACCGATTACGACGTAACGCCATCTTGTGGACTTGCCGGACAGCATGGTTTTATTGGAAAAGTTGATGATCCAAAATATTTCATGACACCAGAGCGTGACAAAGCTGGTATGGTTTGGTTTTCAAAAGGGTATATTGAATATCAAATCCCTAACTACATTGAGGATGATCAGAACATTGAAATGATAGAAATCTCGCTTGAATTAAGCTCCGAATTTCCATTCTCAAATAATAATTGGAAATCAGATCTTTTCCTTACCCTAAACGGTACTGAGATTGGTTCTTGGCAAAGTCCAGGGGATTTTTCAGATACACGTGGGCGATTAACACCAAGTTGGGTTTATGATGATATGAATCGATATGGCATCCTAAAGCTTTTTCGCGTTTCAAAGCATGGGTCATTCATCGACGGGCACTATGCAAGTGATACCCAGGTCTCTGACTTAGACCTCTCTGGTGATTCGTGGACCTTGCGGATTGGTGTGAAACCCAATGCTGATTACGTTGGGGGCTGTACTATTTATGGCCGTCAGTTTGGAAACCATGATCAGGGAATTAAGTGTAAAATTTATTATAGTAACGAAAACGAGTAAGAAAAGGTGGCCTGAAGGGAGATTCGGGCCACCTTTCTCGTCGATTATAGACGCTTTGTGAGATAATGAGTACATGTCCATTAGTTAGCCGATTTACTGCTTAGTAGCGAGCCAGATGGTCTTACAGGAGACGGATGGAGTTGCTTTAATTAAAAAAGACGTAACCCATAAGGGTCACGCCTAGATGTTTTAATCAGTTACTTTAATACGGAACATGTTCCATGAAAGTGGGGCGAGCTTGGTTTTTAACGAATTATCGGCTAGCGTCACCTGATCATTAGGTTGAATTTTCATCTGTTGGTTTTCATTTGTTTGTTTAATGCCGTAGCCATAAAATTGAGTGGCTTCCACGAGGTTCTGAGCGTTGAAATCTTGAAGATTCATGCTGAAGTCCATGGCTTCTTCACCCTTGTTTTCGGCAAAGACCACAACTTCGTGGGTGTCGGTGTTATAAACGGCGATACTATCGAGATAAGGGACATCTTTGAAGTCCTTACTATCATAGGTATCAGACGTCTGCTTTGGCTGTAAGGCGATGCCGCGGCCGTACTTGGAGACCTGCATGAACGGGAAGAAGATGGATTGGAGCCAGATGCCTTGTTCGGTGGTCATGATGGGAGCAATCACGTTGACCAATTGGGCGAGACAGGCAATTTTGACCCGGTCGGCGTGCTTCAATAGGGTAATCAACATAGTGCCGACCATCAGTGCATCCTCGAAGTTGTAGTGGTCCTCTAGCAGGTGCGGAGCTTGTTGCCATGGAGCGGTTTCATCATCCTGTTTGTGGGAGTGATACCAAACGTTCCATTCGTCCAACGCGAGGCTAAGCGTCTTATTACTGTGTTTGCGGGCCTTAACGGCGTCACAGACGGCCACAATCCCCCCGATGAACTCGTCGAAGTCAATCGACTTGGCCAAGAAGTTATGCAGGTCGTTTTCTTCGTTGTCGTAGTACCGGTGGAGGGACAGGTAATCGACGTCATCGTAGGTGTGGTCGAGAACCGTCTCTTCCCAGCTACCAAACGTCGCCATTTCGCGGGTAGAGCTCCCACTCACGACCAAGTCGATGTCGGGATCAACTAGACGCATGACCTTGGCCGTTTCGTGAGCTAAGCGACCGTATTCCTCGGCGGTCTTGTGACCAATCTGCCAATCGCCGTCCATTTCATTACCCAGGCACCAGGTCTTGATGTTGAAAGGTTCCTCGGCACCATTCTTCTTTCTGAGATCACTCCAATAGGTACCGCCAGGGAAGTTGCAGTATTCGATGAGGTTCCGGGCGGCGTCAATGCCCCGGCTTCCCAAGTTAACGGCCATATCGGGACGGGTACCGCTCTGCTTGGTCCACTTCATGAACTCGTGTAGACCGAACTGATTGGTTTCGATACTGCGCCAAGCCAGGTCTAAGCGAGTCGGACGTTGGTCCTTGGGGCCGATGCTGTCTTCCCAATTGAATCCGGAGACAAAGTTACCACCGGGATAGCGTACCAGGTCGATATTCAAGTCTTTAATAGCATTGACCACGTCTTGACGAAAGCCGTTTTTGTCAGAGTTAGGGTTTTCAGGGTCGTAAAGACCGTCGTAAACTGCTCGACCAAGGTGTTCAATAAGTGAGCTGTAAAGTCGATCGTCAACCTTAGCGATTTGGTTGCTAGGGTCAATGGTTAATTTTCCTTGCATAAGATAACCTCCATGTTGATTTAGATAAGCGAAAGGGGGGAACCATTAGGCTTGGTTCCCCCCTTGTCACCGTGAGTGATTAACGACCTAATGAAGCGCTATCAATCACGAGTATTATTAGTTGATGATGCTGTTGCGGTAGCAGGTGCTTCCACTTCACCGGCTTGAACGGGGTCTTCCTTCTTCAAGAAGAAGACAGCGAACAGGGTGATGAAGAAGACAACGATCCCCATGATGATGTAAGTGTGTTGGTAACCAATCACATCGTACATTTTCCCAGCAACTGAGGAGAAGATGAAGACCGAGACTTGCTTAGCGAAGTTCGACGCAAGGGCATAGATTGTCGCGTACAGACGGATATCGAAGGCCCCAGCGATGTACTTCATGATGGAAGTCAAGAGCAGTGGCATTTCGAGTCCGGCCAACAGACGGAACCCAACGACCCAGATCCAGTTAGGGGATAAAGCAGACCCTAAGATTCGGATACAAGTAATGAACCCGTAAATCAGTAACCCATTCCGAGAACCAATCTTGTTGATAATCCAAGGCATTGGGAACATCAGGCAGAATTCAATTGCGGTTTGCGCGGAACTCATGTAACTGTAAACTAACGTCCCTTGGGCTGCGGTGTTAAAGAAGGTCTTGAAGAAGATGATGAATTGTTGGTCAAAAACATCAAACAAAGCTGAAGCACCCATGTAGAAGATTGCCAGGACCCAGAGGTTCTTAAGCTTAAACACGGACATAACAGTCTTCATATCCAGGGAGTTGGACGTGTCACCGGCAGCGGCGGCGTTATCCAAGTCAACCTTATCGGAGAAGAGTAATAAACCAGTTAAGATAATTGCGGCAATCGTGCAGGCCCAGAAGATTGAGTTGGGTTGCCAGAGGAAAATGCGACCGGCAACTAACGATGCAACGACCCCGGCAACGGAACCACCAACCCGAGAGTGGGCGTATTCGAAGCCGTTGGCCAGGCTAGCCCGTTGAACGTATTGTTCAATAACGGACACACCACCGTTTAAGATGAAACTCAAGAACGTCCCAGTGACGATGGCAACCAGGAAGGCGTTAACGTGCAGGATTGGCATGAAGGCCCATTGGAAGTACGGGCCGATGAAGATACCAACGATGGAAATCGTTAAAATCAGGTTCTTTTTGAACAGTAATTTATCGGAAAGTACCCCAAAGATGGGTTGGAAGATCAGCGAAATTCCGGCCATCATGGAGAAAACGGCTCCGGATTCGGTCCCGTTCAGGTGAGCGACTTGTTCCATCCAGAGGGTCAGATAACCGTTAACGACCGCCCAAATGAAGAAATAACTAAAGTGGGTGACTGGGAAACCCCAGAAGTGCTTTGATTCAGCTTTTGCTGTATTCAATTTTGATTCTCTCCTATCATTATCAGATGATATTAGGCCTGCCGAGCCTATTTGTAGTTATATGGAACTGGTTTGCCAAAGTTAGGCGTGCCATCGTCATTCCAGGTGAAGGGTTGCACCATGGTGTGACGGTTTGGATCATAAAGTGGATCACCCTTGATGTCGGTGTAATTCCGGCAATGGTAAACCAGGATGTCAGTCTTATCGTCTTCGGCGACCGTAAAGGAATTGTGGCCGGGACCATATTGTTGGATGGGCATGTTGCTTTGGAAAACGGGCGTTGGGGATTTGTGCCAGTTAGCGGGGTCCAGTAAGTCGGCGTTTTCGTCAACAGTCAGCATTCCCATGGCGTAGTTCTCATCAGTGGCACTAGCGGAGTAGGTCAGGAAGAAGCGACCGTTTCGGTGCAGAACTGCGGGACCTTCGTTTACCCAGAAAATCTTGGTTTCCCAGTCGTATTCAGGCTTGGTCAGCATAACTGGCTTGGTCTTTAACGTCCAGGGGTTTTCCATTTCAGCGATGTAGATGTTGGAGTTTCCTTTGATTGCAGGATCCTTTTGCGCCCAGACGTAATAGAGCTTGTTTTGGGCTTCGAAGACCGTTGCGTCCAAGGCGAAGGTATCGAGTGGCGTTTCAATTTGACCATGTTCGATCCAATCGGCTTCGTCACGCATCGGGTCCGGATTGTCGCATTCAATGCAGTACATCCGGTGTTGGAACATCCCGTTGTGATCGAATTCCTTGGTATGTGAGGCGGCGAAGTAGATGAACCACTTACCGTCAATGTAGTGCAGTTCTGGTGCCCAAATCAACTGGCTCATGGCACCGCTACCATCTGGGTGCTTACGCCAGATAGTCCGGGGAGCTGCGTTCGCTAAACCATTGAGTGTTTTAGCTCGCCGAATCTCAATCAAGTTATAAGCCGGTACAGATGCAGTGAAGTAGTAATAACCGTCAGTATGCTTGTAAATGTATGGGTCAGCCCGTTGTACGATTAGTGGGTTGACGTAATCTGATGCTTGTACCATAGAAGTCGTCTCTCCTTTGAAAATAATTTGTAAGGACTTAATAATTTCAAAAACCAATAAATCCTAATAAATAAGTACAATTGCAATATACGACCGCATGAAAACGTTGTCAACCTTTTTGTTAATCTTTTGTATAAATAGTTGACAAATATGATGTGGATTAATGATAATGTTAATTTAATGGTGGATATAGTCTAATTTAATTCTTTTGTATTAATGTATATAGAAATGTAAGCAGTTAATAAATTTGAAAAGAGGCTGAAACATGCAACTTGATATTTCAGATGCGTCATTAAACGTTTATGAATCCTTGGCAAGCCCGGTCCGATTAAAAATAATTCGCTTATTATCCGAAAAGCCGATGAGCGTGAAGGAATTGGCCGAACACTTAAACTTGAGTAGTCCAATTGTTACGAAACACCTGAATAAGTTAGCAGAAGCAGAGCTTATTCAGAGTAAGCGAGTGGGTCATCAAAAGGTCTCATCACTGAAAGTTGATACGATTGCAATTAAATTTCCTCGTGAAATCTATCCGAAGTTCAAGGTTCATAAGACGGCCATCCCGGCGGGGCATTATACGGAATACAGTGTTGAGCCTTCTTGTGGCCTAGCCGGATCAGATGGCTATATTGGTAAGGTTGATAACCCTAAGTACTTCATGCTGCCAGAACGTGTTGAGGCGGGAATGATTTGGTTTAATAATGGTTTTGTAGAATACCAAACACCGAATTTTATTGGAGAAGATGAACATTTGGAAATGCTTGATCTCTCCATGGAGTTGGGTTCTGAATTTCCCTTTTCAAATAATACATGGCCGTCAGACATTACCTTCTCAATTAATGGTAAAGAAATTGGGACTTGGCGTAGTCCGGGGGACTTTTCGGACATCCGAGGAAAGTATACGCCGGATTGGGTGCCGGATAACGTTAACCAGTATGGTATCCTCAAGATTTTACGGATTACCGATCATGGTACGTACCTTGATGGACAACCATTTACAGATGTTTGTTTAGAAGATCTTCCGGCAGATAGTAACTTATGGACAGTCCGTTTTGAAATCAAGCCAGGTGCAAAAAAGTCTGGTGGTTGCACGATATTTGGCAAGGGATTTGGTAATTATGATCAAAATATCGAATTATCTGCCTACTATAGTTAGTTATCTGATAACTGTTGAAAAATTAAAAATATTTGTTTGAAAGCGCTAACAAAAAGAGCTAGAATTTGACTAAATTGATACTGACCATTTTTACTTTCGAGTACCTGGTCATGTGATTTAGTCTTTTTTATTGAGAAAATGGCATTGTAATCGAAAAAGTATGACGGTTGATCAATTTGTGAAGACGAAAAGGCAATTGTAAAGGAGTTTCGTGTTATATGACAGAGTTAAAGTTATATTCAGAGCGCCAATTCGATGTTCGTCCACAGTTATTTGGCTCGTTTTTAGAGCATATGGGAACCGTTGTCTACACTGGTGTATATGAACCGACTCATCCAACGGCGAATGCACGTGGTTCCCGGGGGGACGTTTTAAAGTTAGTTCAAGAACTAGGTCTAAAAACATTGCGATATCCTGGAGGCAACTATACGTCAAGCTATCATTGGGAAGATACCGTGGGTAAAAAACGTCCCAAACGCATGAATTTGGCTTGGCAATCACTTGAAACAAATGAATTTGGTCTTGATGAGTTTTTTAAATGGTGTCAGGATGCAGGGGTAACGAATCCCATTCTAACGGTAAACTTGGGTACGCGAGGAATTGATGATGCATTACATGAATTAGAGTACGTTAATGGTCGGTATGATACTGACTGGGCGAACCAACGCCGATTGAATGGACACACCGATCCGTACAATGTGAAATATTGGTGTCTGGGTAATGAATTAGACGGACCTTGGCAGGTTGCAAAGAAGACTGCTCAAGAGTACGGTCGTCTGGCGAATGAAACATCGAAAGCAATGAAATTAATGGATCCGACAATCCAAACGATTTTAGTTGGTAGCTCAACGCCACGACTAGGGACTTATCCAGAATGGGATTTTAAAGCCCTTATGGAAGCCTATGATAACGTTGATTTCATCGCAATGCATGATTACGTGGATCGTCGGCAATCTGAAAGGTTGGACCAACCAGATCCACGCGAACCAGATGATTTGCCAACTTATCTCGCACGGTCGCGAGAGTTTGATCATCAAATAGAAGAAATTGAGGCAATTGCCGATGCGGTAAAGGCTTTGAAACGTAGCGATAAAACGATGAACATTTCATTTGACGAATGGAATGTTCATCGAAGTTCACTGAAAGAACCGCAGCCTTGGACAACGCATAATCCAGTGGATTGGTGTTATTTTAATTTGGCGGATACGCTACTATTTGGCTCAATGGCGCTGGCAATTCTACGGCATGGGGACCGAGTTAAGCTGTCGTGCCAGGCGTTACTTGTTAACACGATTCCACTGATCCTTACTGATGAAGGTGGAAATGCTTGGGCCAATCCAACCTATTATATTCTACAATCGCTTTTACAGAATCTTTCTGATAATTCACAAGTAATTGCTTCGTCGATTGTCGATGGTGACGTCTATTCAACGCAACGTTATCAAGATGTTCCAGTCATTGATCAGGTTGTTTTGAAGACGAAGGATGCTTATACGGTGTATGCGGTAAATCGTGGAGGACACGCTAAGACGTTGACAGTTCAATTACCGACAGCAGTTCAAACGGGGGTACACCGTGTTCTAACGGGGAACTTAACGGACGAGAACACACGAGAACACCCGGAAACGTTGGTTCCTCAAGAAGTAGCGCTTTCTGTGGAAGCTGGAAAGACTTCACAGACTTGCACATTACCAGCCTACTCCTGGAGTGTTATCACTTATCAGGATTAATTTTTCTGAGTAGAAGAGTCCTGTATTATTTACAGGGTTCTTTTTTCTTCAAATATTTGTTGTAGAACGTTTTTGTAATTATGCGACGAATTTGTAAGGTGATTAGATTTATTTGAAATGATTTTATAAAACCGGTAGAATTAGGGCATTAATGAGGTGCGCTATGGAGAATAAATATCAAAAAGTCAAAGATGGCTTAAAAGAAGACATTATTTCGGGGAAGTTTAAGGTCAACGATAAACTTCCCACAGAATCAGAACTCATGAAACAATACGCGGTCAGCCGGTACACCGTTCGGCGGGCCGTGGGGGACTTGGAAAGTGATCATTTCATTTACCGGATACAGGGTGGGGGGATGTTCGTTCAGGATTGGCATAAGGACTGGTCAACACCAACCGATACCAAGCTGATTGGGGTCATTACCACGCATATTGCCGATTACATTTTTCCCAA
The DNA here is from genome assembly GCA_019113985.1 of Candidatus Levilactobacillus faecigallinarum. Classification (GTDB taxonomy): domain Bacteria; phylum Bacillota; class Bacilli; order Lactobacillales; family Lactobacillaceae; genus Levilactobacillus; species Levilactobacillus faecigallinarum. Next base: position 32,236 of record DXGJ01000023.1, on the reverse strand, counting down.
CATCATTTCCGGCATCGATCAGGTCCTCTCACAAGCGGGATATTCCATTCTGTTGAGTAACACCCACAACACGCACGAGAAGGAACGCAAGAGTCTGATCAACATGCTCGACAGTAAGGTTGCGGGACTGATTATTGAACCAACGCAGAGTGCGTTGCCCAATCCGAACCAAGACTTGTACCAAGAAATTAAGGATGATGAACTCCCAATGTTGTTCATCAACGCGCACTACCCCACATATGATTTTCCGTACGTGGATACCAATGACCTGGAAGCCGAACAGACCATTGTTGATTATCTGTTTGACCTGGGTCACCAGAGCATCTTGGGGATTTTTCAAGTCGATGATATCCAGGGCGTCGACCGAATGAACGGGTTCGTGCGGGCTTATCAACAGCGCCCCGAACTCTCCTATATGAGTAACATTATCATGTACCAGTCTGGCGAGAACTCCCAGAAGCTATTCGAACGAATCACCAGCTATCTGCAACAGACGGATGCGCCAACGGCCATCGCCTGTTACAACGACCAGCTGGCCATCGAGGTCATCGATTTTCTGAAGTCCCAGAAGTTACGAGTTCCCGAGGATATCTCGGTGGTGGGCTTCGATAATTACAAGATGGGCGAGTACTTCACGCCCAGCCTCACCACGCTGAACCACGAAAAGGAACGGATGGGAGCGGACGCCGCCGGGATGTTAATCAAGCTATTGAACCGTGAAGCGGTTGAGCCGATTACGTACCAACCCGAAATCGTTAAACGGAACTCTGCTATCAAACGCGAAAAATAACTGATCACGATGCCCAGAAGCCGGGATAATTACCGGGTTCTGGGCATTTTTCGGTTTCGTTTTTTCGTGAAGTTATACACAATAGATAAATTAGATGATAATCATCCTATGTTAAATATTGTAAATAGCTTGTTGACTATCGGATTGGCAGCGCTAATAATTCAAGCTATATTAGGGGTAAATAAAAGCGACGGTAAGCTGATTTGACCAAATCACCAGTTTTCGCTATCTTAGATGTAATCGGTTTCATACGTGACCCGGTCAACTCTTCTTAAAGTCTGTTTTTATAAACAACTATTATTGAGGAGGAATTTATTGTGAAAAGCCAAGTAGCTGCTGCCATGAAGTCTGACGAAAAAGTACCGTTTCATCGGATGCTGGCCTTCGCCAGCACGGATACGGCCGGAAACCTGTTGTACACCACGGTCACGACCTTCATTCTGTATTACTACACCGACGTCTTCGGTCTGACCGTTGCCGCCGCCGGGACCATTCTGCTGGCCGCCCGGGTCCTGGATGCCTTTGACGCACCGGTCTGGGGCTTCATCATCGACCACACGCACACCCGGTGGGGCCAAAGTCGACCGTACTTCCTGTGGATGGCCTTCCCGTTTGCCATCTTCTTCGTCTTGATGTTCCTGAGCCCGAACCTGAGTCAGGGTGGGAAGTTCTGGTGGGCATTAGTCACGTACCTGCTCTTCGGAATCTCCTACACGGGGGTCGGTACGCCCATCAGCTCAATCTTACCGAACCTAAGTAACGATTCAGATGAACGGATCAAGTTAAACAGTGTGCGGATGATTGGTGGGAACATTGGGTACTTCATCACCGCTAGCTTTACGTTGACCTTCGTTGCTGTCCTGGGCGGCGGCAATGAGACGGCTGGTTGGCGGAATACGGCGATTGCGTTAGCTGTCGTCGGGTTAGCCCTCCTGATGTTTGCCTTCTTCGATACCAAAGAAATCAACACCGCCAGTCAGAAGTCGTTACCTATCATGGACAGTATCCGGGCCGCCAAGAGCAACTGGCCTTGGTTCATCCTGGTAGTTGCCTTTATCTTCTACTGGTTGGGCAACGCCTCTCGTTCCGCCGTTGTCGTTTATTACACTCAATATAACTTAGGTGCAAAGGGATTTGCCTCCGTCTTGAACGGACTGGTGATGTTCCAAATCATCGGGATGTTATTGATTCCGTTCTTAGTTAAGAAGTTCCGCAAGGCCCACGTCCTGATGTTTGGGTTGTGCTTAGCCGCCTTCGGTCAAGTCCTGATTGCCTTTACTGGAACCTCCCTGGTCGGCTTAGGGATTGCCTGGGCGATTGCTTCCGTCGGGACCGGGATCTCCGTATCCATGCCATTCGCGATGTTATCCGATACGGTTGACTACGGGGAGTGGAAGAACGGTATCCGGGCTAGTGGTTTCTTAACAGCCATCGGGAGTTCCTTCGCTATCAAGATGGGGTCCGGCTTCGGTGGTTGGGCACCATCCATGATTCTGAGTAATGCTGGTTACAAGGCCGGTGCGACCCAAACGGACGCGGCTTTAAGCGCTATTCGTTTCTGTATCAGTTATTTACCAGCCATTTTCTTCGTTATTGGTGCCATTATTATGTTGATGTATGTTCGTTACGAAAAGAAAGAAACCGAAATTCGGGCCACGTTAGCCGCTAACCGGGGCGAGGTCGAAGACTAGGACGAGTTAAGCTAGAGGGGTGATTGGATGGGGCAACCAGCCTATATCTCAATATCGTGTTTACCACTGCCGACCTTCATTGAAGGCGGGCATAAGACCTTTCATGCCGGCGAACGGCATCCGAACCGGAACCATCTGCAGTTTTTCATTTTGATGCTGATGGAGAAGGGGGAGCTCTACATTGCCGAGGACGGGGTGAACTATACGATTAAGGCCGGGGAGATGTTCCTGCTCCGGCCCCGCCACCACCACTATTCCTGGCACGTAATCACGGAGGACACGACCTATTACTGGTTGCACTTCTACGTGATGGGACGCTGGGAACAGGCGTCGGGCCTGACACCTATGGGGTCGGTGATCAACGTGCCGACCCTGCACCATTACACGCCGGTCGAGACCCTGTACCTGGCGAAGCACGCCAAGATGCAGCATCCCAAGCGCCTGGTGCAAATGACTCGTCAAATCTTTAAAAATAGCGAGGCCAGCGACGGCTACGGCTTTTGGCAGGCCCAGCAGATTTTTATCGATGTCCTGCAGGAGATTCAAGTTCAGTCACAGCAGGAGTCGGCGATGGTGCAACTTTCTAATCAACTCCAGCGTTATCTACGAGATCACTTTAATGAAAAAATCACCAGTACCACGTTAAGCCAGGAGTTTCACTTTCACCCGAACCACCTGATTCGGACTTTGAAGGCGACTACGGGCTTAACCCCCACGGAATACTTGCGGCAGTATCGGATGGAGGAGGCCAGTAAGCGGCTCTTAAACACCAGTATGTCCGAGACCGAAATTGCGGCGGCCGTGGGGTTCCAGAACATCTATTATTTCTCGACCGTCTTCAAACAGTACATGGGCGTAGCGCCGACACAATATCGGCAAGCCCAGACGCGTCAGATTGTCGCTGAAAAAGAGGAGCTGAACTAATTTGGAATCAACCGCGTTTACACTTGATGTCAACCCACGGGGCGACATCGTGAACTTACAAAACCACGCCGATGAGCACCACATGAATTGGGTCATCACCCCGGACTACCTCGACCAGGTTGGTTATGCTGACCGTGATAAACTCTTCGGTGAGTTTACCCTGACGGTCGGCGGCCAGGTCTATAACAGTTATGATGTTACCCCCACCGTACAGGGGACGGATACGGTAACAACGGTCACTTACCGGGTCGCCGAGCTTACCCTGACCGAGACCTATCGGCTAGTGGCGGACCACGTCGACTGGACGATCGATGTTCAGAACCCGACAACACAGCCGGTGATCATCACCAATCTGGGAATGTGGGCGTCGTTAGCGTACGTGATGTTCCGTGACAAGAACGTCCACCGTAACATGTCCGACTCCGCAGCCGTTTTTCCCAGCATCTCGCCAAGCTTCACCAAGTTAGCTGGTGTCCGGCGTGATAATCAGGGGCCAAACCTGGGACTGTATCAGACCGCCGGTACGGTTCAGTCGGTCGGTACCTATAATCAGTGGACCAACCGCTTCTTCGAGAACGTCTCACCATCACTCGACGGGTTACTCTTCCATCAACTTATCTTGGCGGGGGGGTATGTCCCCAACCAGGCGCCCACGAACGACTGGATTTATTCGGATGATAGTCTGTCGCTCTTAGCTGGGGAGACCCAGCATTGGGCCTTCACGCTGCAGCCGTTCACCACGCCAACCAACTTTAAGGACGTCGCGGCGGCTAACGGGCATCCCGAAATCACCTATGATCCCTTGCTGTTTACGGGACAGATGACCAACATCCAGATTCAGCTTCCGACCGGTCAACACCTGAAGAAGCTCACGCTGGAACATCGGACGAACGGACGACAAGTCGTCCATGACGTCACCGGGGACTACCGCGATGGTCAGCTCCGAACCCAGCTTAGTGGAGTTGGTGAGCATTGTTTACGCGTCGACTTAACCGATGGTCGCCGGGACCTCGTCGTCTTTAACGTGATGGACTCAGTCCGTGACCTAATCGAGACCCGGGTCGATTGGCTGACCACTAACGCCTACAATGGTAAACAGCATACGCCACAGGACGCCTTTACCCCCATCTCCAATCAAGGGGAATCGCTAGGAAAATTAAGCCTAATTCTCCAGGCCAACTTACTGAACCGGACGGCGAAGACCGCCGAACAGGTCCAAAAGGTCGAAGCGAGTGCGGTCAACTACGTCAGAACCAAGTGGTTCACGGACGGTGACTTTCAACGTCCGGTCAACTTATACGGCGACTTCTACCGGGATATGGACTTCGAATACATCGGTCACGTCTATTACTTGTTGGCCCAGTTCGATGCGCAGACTCTGACCCTGAACGCACCGGCAACTTACCTGAAGTGGGCGGCCCAGGTCTTCAATCTCCGGGTCAACGCGGCCCTGCATACCTCGGTTCGAGCCAAGGAAGAGGCGCACATGTTGGGGGTCTACTTCCTCTACATTAACGACCTCTTGGCCGCACTGAAGGAAAATGGTCTGACCACGGAGTATCAGCAGATTAAGACCTGCTGGGAGGAGGCGACGGCCCGGGTAGCCGCCCACAGTGCGGATTACCGGGCGGCCATCACGGAGCACTTCTACGACAACGCTGGTTTTGGTCCCGCGACCGGGGCACTGGCAAATGCGGGCTACGTGACCGAAGCCAAGCGCTACGCGGAGCTTCTCAAAGCCAATATCGGCTTCAGTAATGACTTCCGGAGTCAAGCACCGGATCGCTGGTGGGAAGCCCAATCCTACATGATTCATTCCCTGTGGGGCGGCATTACCGCGGCTTCAGCGCTCGACGCGTACGAGGTCTTGGACGATAATGAGTTGTTATTGGGAGCTTACCGGGCCTTCGTCGGCGTTTTGTATATGTACGATAGTAACGCGACGACCATTACCAATCCGATGGCACCTGGTGAAGCGGCTTCAACTTACAGCATTGCCGGTCCTAACTTGAACCGACCGGACCTCTCACGGAACCGGTTCGGTCAATCCACGTTTGCCCCGGATGGTGGCATCTACGCTCGGCTCTTCCCGGATGGCGATACCGGCCAGTCCGACTGGGACATGGGGGAGGAGTTGGCCGCGTACCTGACGGGATTTGGCCAAACGGCCTACCTTTACGAACAGCCCGATGGTCAGCTTGCCGTGGTCAATGGTCGCTTACAGCAATTGTCTGATACCCAGTATCAAGTGACCAGCTTGGCACCGTATCCTCATGGCATCAAGTTTGTGCACCGTAACCAATCTTGTCAGACGACAGCGTCCACGGTGGTCTATGACACGCGTCAGGGGTTCTTGACCCCCACGGCGCAACCAACAGAATAGGATTAATTAAGCGGATTCCTGGTGATGAACGAGGAATCCGTTTTTATTTGTACGGATAACTAGATGACCAGCTTAGCCTGAAGATTGACATGAATTGACGACAAACACTTGATTTGATTGGCTTAAATTCATGCTAATGGTTGCGAAAAATAAAGCGTAATTCATTGATTATTTGTAAATAGATAACGGATACATGTTCAAACAGCAAACGAATACATTTGAAAATAATACGTACAAATATAAAAATAGCTTGATTTATGCGAATAAAAAATATACACTTGAACCATTGAAAGACAAATCAAGTCTTTAGGAACATCTGACAAAAGAGTTATTGGAGGATACGCAGATGAGTGCGGAAAAAATTACTCAGGCCGTTGAAAGCGGTAACATCTCATTGGGCATCGAATTAGGCTCAACGCGGATCAAGGCCGTTCTGGTAACGCCTGATTTTAAAACCATTGCTTCCGGCAGCTATGTCTGGGAAAACGAGTTGAAGAACGGTATCTGGACCTATTCTTTGGAGAAGGTCTGGACCGGGATTCAAGCCAGTTACCAGGAGATGGCCAACCAGGTACACGACAAGTACGGTGTCGCCCTGACCAAGATTGGGTCGATTGGTGTTAGTGCCATGATGCACGGGTACATGGCCTTTGATAAGAACGACCAGTTATTAGTACCTTTCCGGACTTGGCGGAACAACATAACGGAACAGGCGGCCGACGAGTTGACCGACTTGTTCGACTTCAACATTCCGCAACGATGGAGCATCGCTCACCTGTACCAGGCCATTCTGAACCAAGAGGATCACGTGAAGGACGTTTCTTTCCTGACCACCTTGGCTGGCTACGTGCACTGGCAGTTGTCCGGCGAAAAGGTTGTGGGTATTGGTGATGCTTCTGGTATCTTCCCAATCGATAGTGCAACCAAGACTTACAATGCCGACTTCTTGAAGCAGTTTGGCAGCCTGAAGTCCGTCCGCCAATATCTCTGGGACATCAACGCCATCTTACCTAAGGTCTTAGTTGCGGGCCAATCTGCCGGCAACCTGACCGCACAAGGGGCCAAGTTGTTGGATGTTAATGGCAACCTGACCGCTGGTAGCGTCATGGCACCGCCTGAAGGGGATGCCGGGACCGGGATGGTCGGCACCGACGCTGTTCGTGAACGGACCGGGAATATCTCGGCCGGTACGTCCGCCTTCTCCATGGTGGTCTTGGACCAACCCATGAAGGCCGTTCACCGGGACATCGACTTAGTGACCACGCCAACCGGGTTACCAGTTGCCATGGTCCATACCAACAACTGCTCTTCCGACATCAACGCCTGGGTCAACCTGTTTAAGGAATTCGCCCAAACGATTGGTGTTGACCTGAAGCCCGACGAACTTTACGGTGCCTTGTTCAACAAGTCCACCGAGAGTGATGCCGATGCCGGCGGCTTACTAAACTACAGTTACCTCTCTGGTGAAAACATCACCAAAATGACCGCCGGCCGGCCTATGTTTGTCCGGACGCCGAATAGCCACTTCAACCTGGCCAACTTCGTGAAGACGCAGCTCTACGCGGCGTTTGCCCCGTTGAAGATTGGGATGGACATCCTGGCCAACGAGGAACACATTCACATGGGTTCCTTGATTGCCCAGGGCGGTCTGTTCCGGACCCCTAAGGTTGGCCAGCAGGTCTTAGCTGATTCCTTGAACACCCCAATCACCGTCATGAGCACGGCGAGTGAGGGTGGCCCGTGGGGGATGGCCGTCTTAGGCTTCTACGTCACGGATAAGGCAGCTGACGAAACGCTGGAAGACTTCCTGGATAACAAGGTCTTCGCGGATTCCGAAAGCACCACGCTTGAACCGAACGCCGCGGGTGTGGCGGGCTCAAACGCCTTCATTGAAGCTTACAAGCAAGGCTTAGCCGTTGAAGGCCAGGCCGTTGACAGCTTAACCGATTATCAAGCAAAGGAGAACCTAGAGAATGTTAGATAAGTTAAAGGCAGAGGTTTACGATGCCAACATGGAATTACCACAACTGGACCTGGTGACCTTCACCTGGGGCAACGTTTCCGGTATCGACCGGGACAAGGGCCTCTTCGTCATCAAGCCTTCCGGGGTGGACTACAACGACCTAAAGCCTAGCGACATGGTGGTTGTGAACCTGAAGGGTGAAGTGGTTGAAGGGAACATGAACCCGTCCAGCGACACCCCAACCCACACGGTCCTGTACAACGCCTTCCCAAACATCGGGGGCATCGTGCACACCCACTCGCCTTGGGCCGTCTCCTTCGCGGCTGCGAAGATGGACATCCCCGCGATGAACACCACCCACGCCGACACCTTCTTCACCGACGTACCCGCTGCGGACGCCCTGACTAAGGAAGAGATCGAAGAGGACTACGAAGGCAACACTGGGAAGACCATCGTCAAGACCTTCAAGGAACGCGGTCTGGACTACGAAGCAACGCCGGCCGCTCTGGTCAGCCAACACGGTCCCTTTGCTTGGGGCCCAACGCCACACAAGGCCGTGTACAATGCCAAGGTCTTGGAGGTCGTTGCGGGTGAGGATTACCACACGTTGCAATTGACGCGGGCCAACTCCGAATTACCACAATACCTGCTCGACAAGCATTACTACCGTAAGCACGGGGCCAACGCTTACTACGGGCAAAACAACGCGAAGTCGCAAGACCACGCGGTGCGCGAATAACGTTTCTTAAATCTAACAACCACATTTAAAAGGAGTGTTTCTGTTATGTTATCAGTTCCAGATTACGAATTTTGGTTTGTCACCGGTAGTCAACACCTGTACGGTGAAGAACAATTAAAGTCAGTTGCCAAGGATGCCCAAGACATCGCCGACAAGTTAAACGCTAGTGGCAAGTTACCTTACAAGGTGGTCTTCAAGGACGTTATGACCACGGCCGACGGCATCACCAAGTTCATGAAGGAAGTTAACTACAACGACAAGGTTGCCGGTGTGATTACCTGGATGCACACCTTCTCCCCAGCCAAAAACTGGATCCGTGGGACGGAATTACTGCAAAAGCCATTGTTGCACTTAGCAACCCAATACTTAAACAACATCCCTTACGATACCATTGACTTTGACTACATGAACTTGAACCAAAGTGCCCATGGTGACCGCGAATACGCCTACATCAACGCCCGTCTCCAGAAGAACAACAAGATTGTTTACGGTTACTGGGGTGACGCTGAAGTCCAAGACGAAATCGCGCGTTGGGAAGACGTTGCCGTTGCGTACAACGAAAGCTTCAAGGTCAAGGTTGCCCGCTTTGGTGATACCATGCGGAACGTGGCCGTTACCGAAGGCGACAAGGTCCAAGCACAGATTCAAATGGGCTGGACGGTCGACTACTACGGTATCGGTGACCTGGTCAAGGAGATCAACGCCGTCAATGACGCCGACGTTGACAAGGAATACGCCGACTTGGAATCCCGTTACGAAATGGTTCAGGGCGACAACGATGCCGAAACCTACAAGCATTCCGTTCGTGTTCAATTACAACAATATTTAGGTATCAAGCATTTCTTGGAAAAGGGCGGTTACACGGCCTTTACCACCAACTTCGAAGACCTTTACGGCATGGAACAATTACCCGGCTTAGCTGCCCAACTCTTGATTCGCGACGGCTACGGCTTCGGTGCCGAAGGTGACTGGAAGACCGCTGCCTTGGGCCGGGTCATGAAGATCATGTCCCACAACAAGCAAACGGCCTTCATGGAAGACTACACGTTGGATCTGCGGAAGGGCCACGAAGCCATCCTGGGTTCCCACATGCTCGAAGTCGACCCATCGATTGCCAGCGACAAGCCACGGGTTGAAGTTCACCCATTGGACATTGGTGGTAAGGCTGACCCAGCTCGGCTGGTCTTCACTGGTTCCGAAGGTGACGCCATTGATGTGACGGTTTCCGACTTCCGTGACGACTTCAAGATGATTGGCTACGAAGTTGCTGCCCACAAGCCAGAAGCTGAAACGCCTAACCTGCCAGTTGCTAAGCAACTTTGGACGCCAAAGGCTGGCTTGAAGAACGGTGCCTTGGCTTGGATGCAGGCCGGTGGTGGTCACCACACCATGCTGTCCTTTGCCTTGACTTTGGAACAGATGGAAGACTTTGCTACCATGGTTAACATGAACAAGGCCTTCATCAAGTAAGCTTAAAATTAAAGGGGTTCCGGAGATCAATGACGATTTCCGGAACCCTTTTTGTTAGCAGTGACTTTGCAGGATTTGCCCAAATAGGGTATAAAGAAGATACCGTTATTTTGTGTCAAGAGAGGATATTAGACATGCAACGAAAATACCGCGATTATTTCGCCTACCTGAAAACCATCAATCCCGACCCCAATGCCTCCTTCATCATGGTCAGTCCAGCCAACGTTCAGAAGACCGACCCGGATAAGTTTGCGACCTTAACGGCGCGGGCGGGGCAACGCTGGGGCGTTATCCTGTTCCACGCGCTCTACGGCAACAAGACCACCAAAAAGACCCACGTGCCGTATGCGGTGGTCCACGAGGACACCTTCGCCCGTGACTGGGACAACACGGACCGAGCTGAATTCGACGCTGATGTGGCCATTTTGGTCCAGTGCCAGATGCTCCAGGTCAAGGAAGTTCAGGGTCTCACGCGGCTGATCATGCGCTATCCGGCGCCCCTGACCAGCTTAGCCGACCTCCGAATCAAAGGCATCGACCAGATTAATCCCGGATAAAGCAAAACCGTCCCGGACACCTTAACGGGTGTCTGAGACGGTTTTTTGAAAAAGGCCCCGGTAGCGTTACCGGTGTCCTTGTAGAGGCGATTAAGCCACGAAAATCCAGCTCCCCATGCCGATGATTCCCAGACTGACCGCGAAGTAGATCCAAGCCAAGACGTGTGCGTCATGGTCGGCCTTGGTCTTTGGCAGTAACTTGGCCAGAACAAAAATCAAAAAGGCGACGCCGATAACGGCAATCAGTGTTCCGGGTACCACATTCTTTAATAACATGCTGCACTCCCCCTTTATTTCTTCCATTATAACTAGTTTCGCCTAGTAAATGGAAAAGTTTTCCTTCAAATTTTACGTTATGTTAAAATATAGAGGAAATTCAATCCGGACAACGTTTACAAAAGATAGTCATTATTATAGTAGAAACAGGAAAGGAAGACTTTCAATGGAGTTAACCTGGACCGTGACCACGCCGGTCACCAGTCTGAAACGATTTCTGGCGCAACAGGGGGTCAGTCACCGGGTCTTTAATGACCTGAAGAAGCAGGGCATCATCCGGGTCAACGACCAGGTGGTCACGCCAGCGGTCGACCTGGCCGTCGGCGACCACGTCGGGGTGACCTTGCCCGCCGAACAGGCCGATTCGGCCGTAGCCGTGAGCGACCAGCCCATCAACGTCCTGTTTGCCAACCGCGACTGGTTAGTGATCGACAAGCCCGCGGGCCTCAATGTGGTTCCGGGACCGGCAAATCGCACGGATACCCTAGTCAACCGCATCAAGGGCTACCTAATCGCCGAACAGTCTGAGAACCAGATTCCCCACATCGTCACACGCTTAGACCGCTTCACCAGTGGTTTGGTCTGGGTGGCCCGCCACCGGCTAGCCAATAGTCTGGCCAGTCAACTCCAGGCTGAACATGCCGTGGACAAGCGATACCTAGCGGTGGTTAGTGGCCAGCTCCCAGACGACCACGGCATTATTGACCAGCCCTTGGCTTCCGACCCCACCGGGTATAACCAGATGGTGTCGCCTGATGGCAAGGCCGCCAAGACCGAGTACTGGGTCGAAGAACGCTTTCCCCAGGCGACGGTGGTGCGCGTGAAACTCCATACGGGCCGGACGCACCAGATTCGGGCCCACTTTGCCTGGTTGGATCATCCCTTAGTGGGGGATGGCCTGTATCAGGGGCCAGAATTAGCGGGGATGACGCGGCAGGCGCTGCACGCGGCAAGCCTAACGTTTGAGGACCCGTTTACCCACGAACAGCGGACGTTTAACAGTCCAGTCCCTGCTGACTGGCAAGCATTGGTGACCGCCTTGAGGGCGGAGCAAGGAGGCAATTAGGATGGCGGAACAAGCAACGACGGCCGGGTTGACCTGCCTGGTCGATGGGGAATCCATTTCCATGGAGACCAGTTTACAGTTAACGGAATTGGACCCCGGACTGCGGAACCGCATTAAGCGGGATTATCCTCAGGCCAAGGCGACCGACTATATCTGTGGCCATCATCTGTTGAAGTATCGCTTGGAACGGGTGGATTCGATGATCAACGCGGACCTCAAGCAGACCAAGAAGATCAACCAGAAGCTGACCCGGGCCCTACAAAGCGATGATTATGACATTATTGATGTGAACGAGGTCTTGAACGATAACTTGACGTTTGGCCAAAAGGTCTCCGACGACGTGGCCCGTTTCGGCGGTTCTTGGGGCTTTATCCTGGTGTTTATGTTCGTCCTGCTAAGCTGGATGATCATCAACGGCCTGCACCTTTTTGGGGTGAACTTTGACAACTACCCCTATATTCTGTTAAATTTAGTACTTAGTTGTGTGGCGGCGGTTCAGGCGCCCATCATTATGATGAGCCAGAACCGTTCGGCGGACCGGGACCGCATGATGGCCGAGAACGACTATCACGTGAACCTGAAATCCGAACACGAATTGCGTCTATTACACGCCAAGGTGGATCACCTGGCGCAGAATCAGGTCCCGCATACCATGGAAATCGAACGGTTTCAGTTGGAGATTCTTGGCGAGATTCGCCAAGAATTAGCAGAATTGCGTGCGGCCGGACACAAGACGCCACCGACACGGTAACACGAAGGGAGTTTCAGCATGCGTACTTGGGTTACGGCTAGTACCCTGTTCGTGCTTGGCTTAGTTTTTGGTCACCGGGCAGCAGGCAAAATAGCGCATTAATCGCTATTTGGCAAATCCGTTGACAATTTTTCAATCCTCCGTTAATCTAGTGATGTACTAGATGAAATGGAGGATTTTTTGTGATAATACGAGAAGCTCGACCAACGGACGCCCCTCAGATAGCGCCGTTGATGAACTTGATTTACGATGAAATGGCTTTGACCGACCTGGAAGACGTTCCAGGCCCCGACTTACTGAAGGTCATCACGGCGGCGTACCGCAACCCGACATACTTGTCGGGAGCGGCAACTACGGTGGTGGCCGAGGCCAATGGTCAAGTTGTCGGGGTTGCCTTTGGCTACCCCGGGGAACGAGAAGACATTGTGGATGATGTAATGGCGGACCTGACAGCGCGGAGTGCGGCCTTTGATGAGCCGTATGAGGCTGAGTCGGAGACTAGCGCGGGTGAGTGGTACTTAGACTCCCTGGCGGTGGATCCGGCCTATCAGGGTCACGGGATTGGTCGGCAATTGCTCCAAGCATTGCCACTGTATGCCCGGCGTGACCGGCAATCGGTGATCGGCTTAAACGTCGACCGGGAGAACCCGGGGGCGTTTCGGCTGTATGACCGGATGGGGTACCAGGTGACTGGGCCCCAGATGATCGGTGATCACGTTTACGACCACATGCAACTGGAGATTGGACAACCAATCAGCGTTTAATGCTAATCTAAAATAGGGACGCAACGGTCAATGGGCCGTGGCGTCTTTTTGCTTCCCGCGGTATAATGGGCAGACAAACCAGCATTCAAGGGGGATTTTTATCCATGAAAGATCAACTACAGTTAGGTGACGACGATTTTGGCAAGATGCTCCTGGTTCTGAAACAACCAGTCACCCAAGCCAATCATAAGGAATTTAAGTTTTTAGATGGTGAGATGCAGGAGATTGCACCAGATATCTGGGCGATGCCTGCCTATATGACAGAAGATGACGATTTCACCATGTTCTTCGTGACCACCAAGATTGAATCCGGCGAGACCGTCGTGACCTTTGCCACCGGTGAACAGGACGACCAGAATTTCAGCCTGAGTGCGCCGATGGTAACCGGAGCCGGCTTGAACCGGCTGAACCAGGAGCAGCCTGACCGGGCTAAGCGGGTTTTAAAATTCTTGAACGACATTTCGCGCGCCGATGAAGGCAATTGGCGGATGGTTGATTAGCGTCAAACGACACTTATGAACGGATTGCCCCTGGCTGGGCAGTCCGTTTTTTTCTGCAGTATTTTTGAGCGAAAGGGGTAAGTTTGCAAAGGTTTGGTTAAGTCACGGCTAGTTTTAAGGTTCGGACGGTAAAACCAAGATAGGCAAAGCAATCGTCATGCCGAACGATCAAAGGGAGGGTATTCTCATGACAACCAACACAAAACGCAATCTTACCATTGCTTTATCCAGTGCCGTGGTTCTCGGGGGCTTAGTAGCAGCCCCTACAATCATGCAACAATCGCAACAAGCCGACCAACCGGCGATGGCCAAGACCAAGCCGAGTGGGACGAAACCCAGTGGCAAGCCCAGCGGGACCAGTGCCCCGGGGCAGACTAGCAGCAGTAGCGCGAAGCTCTCGGGGACCACGACCGTTTCCGGGACCAAGCAGCTGAGCAATCAGACCATCCAGTCAACCACCGCGAACAAATCTGCGGTTTACGTCAAAAAGGGCGGCAACTTGACCCTGACCGGGAGCAAGGTCACCAAACAGGGCAATACCACCAGTACGGACAACAGTAACTTCTTCGGTCAAAACGCCGGTATCTTAGTTACCAAGGGCGGCAAAGCTACCATTTCTAAGCTGACCGAAACCACGAAGTCGATTGGGTCGAACGCCATTTTCGCGACTGGGAGTCAGGCCAACGTGACGGTCAAGAATGCGACCATCAACACCACCAAGAGTTCCTCGCGGGGACTGGACGCCACCTATAAGGGTAAGATTACCGCCACCAATACCAACATTACGACTGAAGGCAGTCATTCGGCCGCATTAGCGACCGACCGGGGCGGCGGGACCGTTAGTCTGAATAAAGGGACCCTAAAGACTGCGGGCGACGGCTCACCGGTCCTATACTCGACGGGGAAGATTACGGCGACTAACGTGACCGGAACCGCTACGGGCGCCGAGGCCGCCGATATCGAAGGATCCAACAGTATTACGGTCAAGAACTCGAAACTGACCGGAAAGAAAAATAATGGGGTCATGCTATACCAGAGTATGTCGGGGGACGCCGAGGTTGGTACGTCGGTCTTCTCGATGACCAATGGCAGCCTGACGTCAACGGTCAAGAACGGGTCGAAGGGGACTTCTACGCACACCGGCGCCCTATTTTACGTGACCAACACCACGGCAAAAATCAACCTGACCAACGTTAAACTCAGCAACGCGTCGAACGTCTTGATTCGTTTGGCCGGTGATCGCTGGGGGACTAGCGGGAGTAACGGGGGTAAGTTGACCTTTACCGCTAAGAACCAAACCCTAAAGGGCAACGTCGAAGTGGCCAAGGGCAGTACCTTAAAACTGGCCCTGACCTCCGGTAGCAAGCTAACGGGGGCCATCAACCACGCTGCAACCGCGGGGAAGACCACGCTGACGCTCAAGGGGAACAATACCTGGTCCGTCACCAAGGATTCCCATATTACGGCGCTGGTCAGCACCAAGAGCGCATTGAAGCACATCCATTCCAATGGGCATAACGTCTATTATGATAAGAGCAACAGTGCCAATAAGTGGCTGAACGGGAAGACCTACACCTTAACGGGTGGCGGGAAGCTGATTGCTGAATAGAATTAGGGGCGGTTAAAAAGACAGGTATCATCCAGTTGATTAGGGATGATACCTGTCTTTTGGTGTGGGGGCGTTATCCCCATTGGAAGTAGCGAATCACGGCCATCGCCATGATACCGACGACCACCACGACCAGTAGACTCTTGGAGAGAATGCCCGCGAATGTGGCGGGGATGGCGGCATAACAATTGGCCAGATTGAGCGTGGCCCAGTGGCCGGCGTGGGCCACGAAGAGACTTTGGCAACACAAGGCGGTCATGATGGCAATCGGAACAAACGAGAGAAAGTCGATGACCACAGCCGGTAGGTGAAACTTTTTGAGGAGGGCGAAGGGAATGACCCGGGAGAGCAGGGTGACGGCGCCACAGCCCAGGATGACCCAGAGATTGGTTAATGCCATTTTTTCAACTCCATTCCGAAGAGGCAACCCAGGATGGTCGCGGTTAGTAGGGCAAAGTTGGCGTCGAGGACGCGGAGAGACAAGTAGTAGACCAAGGCAACGAAGGCCATGACCGTGAGCTGACGGGGGATGCCCAGGTGTTTGTCGCTGATCAGCTGTAGGTAGACCAGGCCGATGAACATCGCGGTCAACGCAAAGCCAAAGCCGAACTGCTCGGGGTTGGCGATGAAGCCGCCTAGGATGGCCCCGACGATGGTGGAGATGCCCCAGACTAGGTAGGCCACGAGGTTGGCGGCATTTTGCCAGTGGAAACTGAGCTTACCGTTGGTTAGATTTTGTTTATTCATGGCTAGGGCGAACGTTTCGTCGGTCACTAGGGTCCCCAGCCAGAGGTTCTTGCCCATGGATTCGTGGCGAAAGTATTGTGCGAGGCTGGTACTCATTAGGATCATCCGGGAATTGACCAGGAAGGTGGAGAAAATAATGGCGGAGACGGGGTTGCCGGCCAGGAGCATGCTGGTGATGATGAACTGAGCCGAGCCGGCGTAAACAATGAAGGACATGGCGGCCACCATGAGGAGACTGAGGTGGCTGGTGTGGGCCACGATACCAAAGGCCAAGCCAACGCCGATGTAGCCAAAAACGGTGGGGAGAACGTCTTTGAGCCCAGCTTTAAAGCTAAGATTAGCATTCATGCGCAGAGCTTCCTTTCGTAAAAAATGTAATAAAGTTAGTGTAAACCGTGTCGTCAGTGGGGTAAAGAACTAATTTTTAGGGGACACGAATTTGGGCCGCAAACAAAAGGTTGATTTTTGATAGGGGCGGTTGTATGATACTCACATTGAGAAAAAAGAAGAGAAGAAAGTGGGGTAGTGACGATGAAGATGAACTTAACTGAATTAGCGCAATCTGCGCACGTTGACAAGCAGCGGGTGGCGGAATACGTTGAGAACGGACTATTGGGGACCGGGCATTCGCTGACGGAATTCGATGATGCCGATCTGTACTGGATTGATATGATTCAGTGTTTTCAGGATAATGGAACGTCTTTGAGTGACTTATCCAGCTTAATGCCTCGTTGCCGGCAAGCTCAGGATACGATGACCCGGGTTTAAGCCCCGGTTACAAGATACACCATTAATAGCGGTAGGCTGTAGGCCTGCGCTATTTTTTTTGCACTTTTTTCGGGTATAAAGGTAGTGGTTAAAGAAAGGTTGTAGCACCACCCGCTCCACTCCACCGACTAATTGCCCCTGTAGTGGGCACGACTTCGAAGCCACGCGCAACCCACGTGCGTCTCCGAAGCTCGGCCTTGCTGTAGGCTGGCAAAATACGCCAGCCAACACCAATTTCACCACAGGGCCAAAGTCGTCTCCGCTCCGCTAACATAGCCGATTACTAGTCGACGGATTTTCCATCGGCATCCATAACTGAACGTTCTAACATCATATGGTCAATTCAACGAACGGCCCTAGCGCAATTATTGATTGGGTTACCAAATAACCAGTAGTAACCGCGGTACAGGTGCTTGATGCAATTTAATGATTAATTGCTTGTCAGTTTTACTGACAAACGCTTTAGACATTAACTTTCTCAAACTTGTCTCAGAAATTATTTTTGCAAATCTGTTTAGTCAGTGTGGCTTAAAAACAACACAACCATTTAACTTTAGACCAGTGTCAGCGAAACAGAGCCGACTTTGGTACCGTGGTGAAATTGCTGTTAGCCGACGTTCCTCAGTCGGGTTACAACAAGGCCGAGCTCTGGAGATGCGCGTGGTTTTCGCGTAGCTTCAGAGTCGTGCCCACTACGGTACCAATACTCGGCGGCGTGTAGCGTTGGTTACCGGTCTACCTAGCTGTCAGGACAATTGGTCGGTACAGTGGAGTGGGCGGTGCCACAAGTAATATAAATTCAAAAACAGGGCGTCTCACCGGAAATGGTGGGGCGCCCTGTTGGGGTAAATCGCTTCTATTCGACTAGTTTTGTTTAACTTGCTTGATCAGTTGTTGCATGGCTTGGGCTTGGTAAGCAGCCGTAGCTTGCTTGATCACTTGTTGCCGTTGGGCAGCGCTCATGCTAGGGTTCTTGGTCATAGCGGCCATGACCTGCTTTTGAACGTAGGCTTTAGCGGCAGTCTTTTGTTTTGCTTGGAAGCTCTTGGACTTCGCTAACTTTTGAAGTTGCTTGGCTTGGGTGGCACTTAGAACGGTCCAGTTCTTGTTCAGGTAAATCGTGTTGGTTTCCTTCACGTACTGGTGACCGTTCCCCGCGAGACCGAACCAGAACTTGTAGGTGCTGTTCTTGTACTCACGGTAGGTTTTGGTGGTCACGATGCGGTTCTTACCCGTCGTGCGCTTGACCACGTTGGTCGTGGTGACCTTGGCCTTGGTGTGAGCCGTCTTCTTGGCGTCAGCGCTGGTCTTGTAAACGTAGACCCGGTGCTTGTCTGCCGTGCCGACGGATTGGTAGATCACCATTGGCATCTGCTTCGACGGCGACGCTGAGTAAATCTTTTGCGTGGTGGTCTGGGTAACGTTATGCAGGCCGTAATGGTCGTGGTCGTTTTTCACGATGAAGAGGGTACTGAATCCCATGATGACAATCATCAAGACCGTCAAGATGTTGCTTAAAACGCGGTTGTGCATGTAAACGTAGAATACGAATGCCAGGACGACCGACAAAATGAGCGTAATAATAATCATTATGCGGCACCTCCCTTATCAGTTTCCGGTTGAACGTCGGTCACGTGAGTGGAGTGGTTACTGCCCTTTAAGAAGAAGGCAACGACCAGTGCCAGGACGCTGAACCCAATGGCAATCCAGAAGGCGGCGTGGTAACCGGACAAGGTGGCGTTGATGGCGCCGTTGGCGTACCCCAGTGGGTTAGAGGTCAACACGTGCTTAGCGGGCATCTGGTTCTTGGTTACGTTGGTCAAGACACTGACCAAGATGGCCGTCCCCACGGAACTAGCCACTTGCCGTTGCGTGTTGTTGACGGCGGTCCCGTGACTGATCAGGTTCATTGGCAGGGCGTTCATCCCGGCCGTGGTGGCTGGCATCATGACCATGGCAATCCCGAACATCCGAATAGCATAGAGAATCACGATGTACAGCGTCGATGAATCCTTGGTGATCCAGGCGAATGGTAACGTCCCAACCGTCAGAAGGAACATCCCCATGATGGCTAAGCGCTTGGCGCCGAAGCGGTCAAACGCCCGACCGGTAATGGGGCTCATAACCCCCATCATTAGGGCACCAGCCAACAGAGTCAACCCAGAATGGAAGGCGGACATGCCCTTGACCATTTGCAGATACAGTGGAATGACCATTTCGACCCCGACCATGGCCATCATGACCACGGAACTCAGGATAGCGGCAACCGTAAATTCCTTAGACTTGTAAACGCGGAAGTTCAAGAATGGATCGTCCATCCGCAGTTGACGCCAGATGAAGAGAACCACGAAGATCAGACCAACGATAAGGGTGGTCAGAACCTTGGCACTGCCCCAGCCATCGTCCCCAACGGAGGAGAAGCCGTAGAGCATGCTCCCAAAACCAACCGTGGAGAGGAGAACGGACCAGATGTCCAATGGGGACTTTTCGGTCTCCAAGACGCTCCGCATGACCCAGAAACTGGCAATGATGACAACAATAACGATAGGAATAATCATCCCAAAGAGGTCTCGCCAGCTCAGGTTATCGATGACCCACCCGGATAAGGTTGGGCCAATGGCAGGTGCTAACCCGATAACGATTCCGGCTAATCCCATGGCAGTTCCCCGCTTGTTCGCTGGGAAGATGGTCAGCATCATGGTTTGGAGTAGTGGCATCGAAACCCCGACCCCAACGGCCTGAACTAACCGACCAATCAGCAGCATTGGGAAGCTGATGGCGGACCAGCAGAGGATGGTCCCGACTAAGAAAATCGACATCGCGCCGATGTACAACCACTTGGAACTGATGGTGTTAATCAGCCAAGCACTGATGGGAATCATAATCCCATTGACCAGTAAGAAACCCGTCGTCAACCATTGAACCGTCGACGTGTTGACGTCGAACGCCTTCATTAAGGTTGGAAAGGCGGTACTTAAAATCGTTTGATTCAAAACCGTACAGAATGTCCCGATTAACAGGAGCGCAACTAGCAAGCTCCGGCTATAAGGCTTTCCGTTGGTATCAATTGCTTTACCCACTATAAATTCCCTCTTTTATCCTAAATATTATTTCTGGAATAAATATACGCAGATTAAACTTCTTTGTCAAGAACCTTGACATGCTTTTTAGAAAATATATACTATTTAGAGAAAAGTGAACAGGCTAATAAGGTTGCTTAACAAAATTCACAAGCGCTTTCATTTGGGAATAGTACGCGATTCCCCGAATTAAGAATTTAGGTGGTAGAAATGGAAAAAACGGATATTGCAAAATTTATGAAAAAGGTCCCGATTGATGAAATGATTCTGGGTATCGGTGACGTTGCTCGGGTGACGGGGGTGTCGCCCAGTCAACTCCGGTACTGGGAGCGTAAGGGCTACGTGCACAGCGCGGAGGTTACCGGTGGTGGTAATCGTAAATTCTCCTATAAAACGGTCATTGAGATTCGGCAAATCAAGACGTTCCTGGATGAGGGTTATACACTAAGTAGTGCCGTGCAACGGGCACAGAAACGTTCAGTTTACGCGGAAGTTTTACGGTCGTTTTTCGAAGAGCGCTTCATGGCGTTAACGGCGGGGGAACAGACTACTATTGACCTGGGCGTGTTTGATCCGGAACCGACCAAACGCTTAATTGCCTACCGCCAGGAGGAACAATGGCATTTTCGGCTGGATTCGGTGGAATAATGGCCCTTTTCGTTGTTAATCCCGCACAAAAATGGTAGGCTAAAAATGTAGGGGAATGACGGCCGCGGGCAGTAAAGACCTTCGATGCCAATCGATCTTCTGGCTGGATTGGTAGTCAATCATGTTGTTTGACGTGTTGTGAAACCAGGCGAATAACCAAGAGTAATAGCGCGTAAACTTGCGCATGGACTACGCTAGTCATAGGCTAGCGTAAGCGATCGTAACTGAAACGACGTGTTTTTGAAAATTAACATGTTTTGATTTTCACTCGCCTGTGTCCGCCCCTGTAGGTCCCCACCGAAGTTTAGAAGGTTCTTCGGTGGGGATTTTTGTGTGGCCATTTTTAATGGTCGGGGACAATTAAGAATATGAGAAAATAATGTGACGCCAAAATCGTTGTGCCGCCTGAATTCAATTGATTTTAAAATGATAAGTCGAAAAAAAGTGATTCGCGTGGGTTGTTTTTTGAATCGAGCGTGTTAAGATTACAAAATCGTTTAAATCAAAAACACGAAGGATGGTGTTAAACATGCTGTTACGACAAGCTACAATGGCAGATTTACCACAGATTGAAGCAATTATTCGGGACGGCCGTGAACTCTTGGCGGCGCAATCTATTGACCAGTGGCAAGGAACCTACCCGAACACGGCGGTTCTCGTAGACGACATCCACCAGGGGTGGACGGTCGTGCTGGAAGAGAACAATGAAATCTTAGGGACGGCCGCGCTGATTCCCGGCGTCGACCCCACCTATAAGCAAATTGATGGTCAGTGGTTGACCAAGCAAGCCCCATATTTGGCGATTCATCGCGTAGCAGTATCTGCCCACCATCATGGTCGCGGCCTGGCCGGCGAACTGTTCCAACGGCTCTTCACCCAGATTGACCACGCCGAAAATGTGGAAAGCATTCGGATCGATACGCATCCTCACAACATGGCGATGCAACACATTATCAAGAAGAACGGTTTCACGGAGACCGGGATGATTGATCTGTCTGATTTAGGTGCTGAGCTGGATGGCGTGAAAGATTACGCTTACGAACGGGTTACGGCTAACGTTAAACCAGAACATCTGGTGCAAAAGACGTTAGCATAAAAGCAGTCTATATTAATGAAGCAAAAAGACCGGTCACTGGACTGGCCTTTTTTTAATTTTAACGGTGATTCAGGAAGTCAGGGAGCCCCAAAACCGCCTTTCCTTTCGACCTAAACTCTGTCATAATGGGGATATGTTCGGTAACGGGGGCGAGATTAAATTGGAGAAAAAAAGTTTGGCAGGTGGCCGATTCCTACTAGTAACGGTTTTGAATGTCGTGATTACGGTATTCGAGTTATTAGGGGGGCTACTATCGGGGAGCCTTTCATTATTATCCGACGCTTTTCATAACCTGGGAGATGCCGTTTCAGTCATATTGAGTTACGTTGCGCACCGCATTGGGTGTCGGCGTCAGACGCGTAGCAATACGTTTGGCTACCGTCGGGTGGAAATCTTGACGGCGCTGTTGAACGCGGGTGTTTTGATCCTGATTTCGGTCATCCTGGCGGGCGAAGCCGTCCGCCGGCTGATGCATCCGGAACCGGTCAAAGGGGACATCATGCTACTGGTTGCGGTGGTGAGCTTTGTGGCCAACCTCCTGTCGACGATCCTGCTAAACCACGGGTCGAAGCACAACCTCAACATTCGGGCGACTTACTTACACCTGTTGAGCGATGCCTTGGCTTCAGTGGGCGTGATTATCGGGGCGGTGCTGATTACCGTTTGGCAGATCAGCTGGGTCGACCCGCTGATTACGATTCTGGTTGCTGCGTATATCGTGTACGAGTCATGGCCGATTGTGAAGCAAACCTTCTCGATTCTAATGGAAGGGGCGCCGCATTTGGACTACGAGGCAATTGCTCAGGACATCTGTGCGTTGCCTAAGATTAAGGGCGTTCATCATCTGCATGCTTGGCAGATCGATGAAAACAACCTGGTCTTCTCCGTGCACGTCAACATGGTTGATTTACCGTTAAGCGAGGTGGAACCCGTTTATCGTCAGATTGAGGGGCTGTTGTGCGAGAAGTACAACGTCAATCACGTGACGATTCAGGCGGAATGCTATCGTGGCAAGGACGAATCTCTTTTTTATAACCAAAACGATTGGCGCCATAATTAATGGGGCACACGTTGCCGACAAATTGTTGTTGGAACCACGATTTAGATGAGGTGAACGACCTATGACTCCTATGAAGGAGGATTATTTAAAGATTATTTTCGAACTTGGCGGTCGGCAGAAAAAAGTGTCGAACAAGCAAATCGCCATTAGTTTGAATATTGCGGCGGGCTCGGTGACTGAAATGGTCAACAAGATGGCCGCAGAGGGGCTCGCGGAACACACCCCGTACGCGGGCATTTCGTTAACGAATAAGGGTATTCGACTGGCCGAGGACCTGGTCCGGAAGCACCGGATCTGGGAAGACTTCTTGATTGAGAAGCTGGGCTACGCGTTACCCGATGTTCATGACGAGGCCGAGGTGCTCGAACACGTCACCAGCCCTAAGCTGGTGGACGCACTCGATGACATGTTGGGCCACCCGACGCATTGTCCCCATGGTGGGGTCATCCCCGATCGGTTAGGGCACTATCATGAAGATAGCCATACCGTGTTGAACGACGCCAAGGATGGGGACGTGGTCACGGTCGATCGGTTTATTGACAACCACGACCTGCTGACCTATCTGGGTGACTTGAAGCTTGATATTGGGGATCAGTTAAAGATTCTCAAGCACGATCCGTTCGAGGGCCCCGTTACGGTACAAAACCTGACGGACGATTCGGAACTGATTATCAGCTATAAAGCCGCCCACTACATTTTTGTGAAATAACACCAGACAGTGACCGCTACCCGGAGTTGGGTGGCGGTTTTTTGGTGTGGTGCTGCTAACAGCTGTTAATCGGCGCCAATGGTCCTTTTTATTAGATTCGTTATTTTCGCCACGAGTGTCCCGGCGTATAATGAATAAAAACGATGGTAAAGGAGGGGGCCGTTTTGCAGTCGCCAAAAGATCACGACCAACTTATCCTGCACACGGCGTTGACCGCCGGACGTATCATGATTGAGAACGGGTCAGAAATTGAGCGGGTCGAGGATACCATGACCCGGATTGCGACCAACGCGGGTGCCCGGACCAGCCAACTATTTGTGATGATTACGGGAATCTTAATGGCCATTAATGGTGAAGTCGGGGCTCAGATTGAGCCCGTGAAGCGGCGGACGTTCGACTTGGAGAAAATCGCGGTGGTCAATAGCCTCTCGCGAGCCTTTGCAGACCATCAAATCAGCCTGCAGGAATTCTCAGATCAGTTGGATCACCTTGACAGCGTTAGTAAGTATTTCCCGTTTTGGCTCCAACTTCTAGCGGCAGCGCTGGTCAGTGGCCCGCTGGAGGTGGTCTTCCGGCATAACCTCCCGGATTTCTGGATTACCTGTGTCGTGGGGATGCTGGGCTGGTGGGTCTATTACGCCCTCAACAAGTATGTTCGGATTCGGTTCTTATCCGAATTTAGTGCCGCGGTAGCGATTGGCCTGTTGGCGGTCCTAAGCCATCATTGGGGATTCGGTAACAACGTCGATGATATTATTATCGGGAGCGTCATGCCCCTGGTCCCCGGTGTTCCTATCACCAACTCGGTGCGCGATATTTTAGCGGGGAACCTGGTCAGCGGGCCTGCCCGGGGCGTGGAAGCACTGGTCAGCGCGGCCGCTATCGGGTTTGGTATTGCAATGGTTCTACAATTTCTCTAGAGGAGGCCGGATGCCATGACGGTCATTGAATTTATTATTGAGGTCGCCGGAACCTACGTTGCGACCATCGCGTTTGGTATCTTACTGAACATTCCCCGTAAGGCCCTGAACATGGGGGGCTGGATTGGGGTGCTGGGGTATCTGATTTACCGGTTCACGGTGCTGTGGGGCGGTGGTTACGTCATCGGCAACCTCTTAGGGGCGGTCGTGATTGGGGTGGCGTCGCTGCAGGCGGCGCGTTGGAAAAAGATGCCCATGATCCTGTTTAACATCCCGGCGTTGGTCCCGTTGGTCCCGGGTGGTCAGGCGTACCAGATGGTCAAGAACTTTGCGTTGGGTCAAAATAGCCAGGCGATGGTCTTCCTACTGCAAGTGGTGATGATTTCCGGCGCCATTGCGTTTGGGTTCCTCCTGTCGGAACTGGTCAATCGCCTGCGACAGCGAGTCTGGCGGACAAATCGCCACTCTTAGCAAATTGTTAATCGCTGAGCGCTTAGAAAATCAGCAATTGGGTGGTATACTCAATTCCGAGGGATTTTTTGATAGGGATAATGACGAAAGGAATCTAATATCATGATGCTTTTTAATCGGGATCGTGACCGGCCCTGGAAGTTCGGTTTGACCACGATTCTCTTTTTGATTTTGGCGGGGTACGTTAAGGCCCAAAACGCCTACGTCGCTTTTCTAGACTCGTCCATTGTGGATATTATCCAGAAGGACCAGTCCGGCTGGAAGATGTTAATGTACCGGGGGATTACGACTTTAGTGGAGCCGAAGTTGCTCATTGTGTGGACCTTCATTCTGGCCTTTATGCTATGGGGCTTTAAGTTCAAGATCCCGGCGCTGTGGTGTCTCTTGACGCTAATTGGGGGCGATGCCATTGCCTTCGTAGTCAAAAACGTGATGCAGCGTGCTCGACCGTCCGCCCATTTGGCGATTGATGATGGGTTTAGCTTTCCGAGTGGGCACACCTTCGGAACGTTCTTGTTGATCGGGATGATTTGGCTCATTCTGATTCCCATGATCTCAACGTCTTGGAAGGCCTGGTTGGTCCGAATCATCCTGATTATCTGGATGGTCTTGGTCATGATCTCACGGGTCTACGTCAACGCCCATTACCCAACCGACGTGATTGGGTCCGTTCTGTTGGCTTACCTGTGGTTACAGGTGGCCGAGGGGCTATACATCTGGCTAGCACCGCTGATGAAACGGTGGCCGTTATTGAAAAAATCAGAAATTTAAAAAAATGCACGACCCTGGCCGAAAAATCGCCGCGGGTCGTGCATTTTATTTTGCCGATAGGTTAGTCTAGGCACGTAGGTCGGCCAACCATTCAGCAGCTAGTGGCACCCAGTGGGCAACGTGAGGCAGGTCCGTTCCCGGTTTCCATGCAGTCACGGCGTTGGCGAGGGCCAAGCCGTGGGGACCATTGTGGAAGATGTGGACTTCGGTATCCACGCCATGGGCCAATAAGGCTTGCGCATAGGCCAACGTGTTTTGGACGGGGACCAGGGGATCGTTGCCGGTCGCCCACAGGAAGGTCGGGGCGTTTTGGGCGGACACGCGTTGGTCAGCCGCGATACTTGCCGGGTCACTTGTCCATTGTGCCAGAGTTGCGGTATCAGTTGGGAAGCCGGCGGTGGGTGTGATCACGGGGTAGCCTAAGATGACGGCTTGGGGATGAATCTGTTCGGGGGAAGTCCCGGCGAGCCGGTTAAAGGCCTCGTCGGACCAAAGATCGTTGAAGAGGGCCGTGATGTGACCACCGACTGAAAAGCCGGCAATCACGATTTCGGCTGGGTCGATGTGCCAGTCGGCGGCGTGCTGTCGCAGGGTCGCGACGCTTTTCGCCAATTCGATTACCGGTGTGGGCAGCAGGGGCTGCTTTTCTCCGACAAAACTGTACCGAAGGAAAAAGGCCTGGTAACCACGAGCGGACCAGGCTAATGCGAGGTCTTCGGCCTGTTGTTCGGGGATGTGGGTGTAGGAGCCACCAGGAACGATAATAATCGCCGGGTAGGCGCGTTGTGGGGTCTCCTGCCGCAAGTACCCGCGTAGGTAAGCCGGGGAATCAGCCGTTAGTGTTTGATTAATGATTTGCATATGGTAAACCTCCTAAGCAGAATTCAGGTCCAGGACGGTGATCTGGAGGGACTTCTCACGTCAGATTACCGTCGGTTATGCTATCATTGTACCGCAGAAGAAAACCGGATGAACAGGAGATGACCAACATGCTGCCACTGATTACCACGCGTCGGCTGCGGCTGCGACCGCTGACTGAGAGTGATTTACCCGCCTACCAGGCCCTGATTACGGATTCCCGAGTCAGTGTGCCAGCGGGGCTGACCCAGCCGCTGACGGACCAGCAAGCCCTAGCGAGCCTGGTGGCTGACCGGCAACAACCCGTGAGTTATGCGGTTGTGTGGCCGACGACCAACCGCCTGATTGGAACGGTCATGGGGTACGAACACAGTGATACGACCGGGGCACCGGATGCGACGGCCCTGGACCTGGGATATCTCTTGGCACCAGCGTATTGGGGTCAGGGCCTGATGCCGGAGGCCTTGGCAGGGTGGCTGGCGACGTTACCAACGACGTTTCCGGCGCTAACCACGGTCTGGGCGGCCAGCCTGGCGACCAACCGGCGTTCTCAGCAGGTTTTAATCAAGTCAGCGTTCGAACTAATTGATGACCAAATGATGGCGCCAATCGGCGGTAGTTGGGAATTACAGCGCCAATTTTTATATCGGTTGACTCTAAAACATGAGAAAATAATGAGTAAGTGACGTTTTTACCCTTGCAATGTCTTCTTAGGATGGTATACTACGTTTATCGAATAGAAGAGGCGCGGTCAACAAGAGTCGCATGTCTGAGGTGGGTATCACCGGAGAGGACGTGTTAAAGGGGCGACCGCCGAAATTCACCGAGAGTTACCTAATCGGTGGGTTGGGTCCTGGTTCAACAGATCAGGGACTGTCGCATCCATATATGGGGTGCGGGGCGCTTTCAACGATATTGACTTGGATCTAAAACTTCCAATCACTCTCGCAAAGCTAATTCTTTGTGCGAGTGATTTTTTAGTACCCCTAGTCGTTTCGAGAAGGTCCTTCTATATCTAGAAGGAGGAAAATTTTATGGAACAGAGCATGACAAACGCAACAACGAGCAAGGCCTCGGATTCCGTTAAGCGGGGACTTAAGACGCGGCACGTTTCGATGATCGCTTTAGGGGGATGTATTGGAACCGGGTTATTCGTCGCCAGTGGGTCGGCAATTTCAACTGCCGGACCTGGTGGGGCGTTAGTTGCTTATACCGCAATGGGGTTGATGGTGTACTTCCTGATGACCAGTCTCGGAGAAATGGCGACCAACATGCCAATTTCTGGGTCCTTTGCCGCTTATTCTGCCAAGTACGTTGACCCAGCCTTAGGGTTCGCCATGGGCTGGAACTACTGGTTCAACTGGGCAATTACCGTTGCCGTGGATATCTCGACGGCAGCCCTGGTCATGAAGTTCTGGTTACCAGGGGTCCCCGGCTGGATTTGGAGCCTGATTGCGTTACTGATTATTGTGACCATCAACGCCTTATCCGTTCAAGCGTTCGGGGAAACCGAATTCTGGATGTCGTTGATCAAGGTCGTGACCATCTTCGTCTTCTTGGCCGTTGGACTAATGACCATCGTTGGTATCATGGGCGGCCACGCAACTGGCCTGAGCAACTTCACCTACAAGCAAGCACCCTTCGTTGGTGGGTTCCCCGCAATCTTGAGTGTCTTCGTGGTTGCTGGGTTCTCCTTCCAAGGAACTGAACTGGTCGGGATTACCGCTGGTGAGTCCAAGGACCCATCGCACAGTGTTCCTAAGGCCATCAATCAAGTCTTCTGGCGAATCATTTTATTCTACATTTTAGCTATCTTTGTTATCGCCGCAGTCTTGCCATACACCAGCAAGGACCTGTTAGGGTCTTCTGCAAGTGACGTGGCCATCAGTCCCTTCACCTTGGTCTTCCGTCGGGCCGGCTTAGCCGCTGCCGCCAGTGTCATGAACGCCGTTATCTTGACGTCCGTTATCTCCGCTGCCAACTCCGGGATGTACGCCTCGACGCGGATGCTGTACTCCTTGTCCAAGGAAGGCTACGCACCACACTTCCTTGAAAAGACGGGGAAGAATGGGATTCCTTACTTCGCACTGATTGCGACTACCATCGTGGCGGCCTTGACCTTCGTCAGCAGTATTGCTGGGCCACAAATCTACCTATGGTTAGTGGCCGCGAGTGGGTTGACCGGGTTCATCGCTTGGGTCGGGATTGCCTTATCGCACTACCGATTCCGTCGAGCCTTCATCAAGCAGGGACACCAGTTGTCCGAATTAAAGTACCATGCAAAGTGGTTCCCGGTTGGGCCAATCTTGGCCTTGGTTCTGTGTATCGCCGTGATTGTTGGACAAGATCCACAATCCTTCTTTACCGGTAACTGGGAACAAGTGCTGGTCACCTACATGAGTGTGCCACTGGTCTTAGTCCTCTACATTGGGTACAAGATCAAGAAGCACACCAAGTTGATTCCCCTGGACAAGGTGGATGTTTCGCCGGTTCACCGGGATGGGACGTTGAAGGATGACGCTGCCGCTGAACAGAACTAAAGAATTTTAAAAGTGTCATTTCTGAGTGGCTGTCTGGGTCAATGCCCGGGCGGCCACTCTTTGCGTCCACGGACCTGACCATTGCAGAGAAAATGACGGGTGAAAATTCACTACGACATGTTGTCTTTTAGAGGATGGGTTGGTACAATATGTGGTGTTGTTTTTACGCGGGTACCAGGACGGTGCCACGACGGGAAGAAATAAAGGAGAGATCGCATGCTTGTATTATCGGGAACCATTGGGGCCGGCAAGACTAGTCTAACGAGTTTATTGGCGGAGCACTTACACAAACCAGCATTTTATGAATCGGTGGATGACAATCAAATTCTGCCATTATTCTACAAGGATCCCCAGAAGTATGCTTTCTTATTGCAAATCTACTTCTTAAATAAGCGATTGGACAGTATCAAGGCAGCCAATGCGGATGATAAGAGCGTCATGGATCGGTCGATCTTTGAAGACTCCTTACTCTTTCACTTGAACGCTGACTTAGGTCGGGCCACTAACACGGAAGTGGACATCTACGATTCACTGTTGAAAAACATGATGCAGGAATTACCAGAAGCCACTTACCGGAAGAACCCGGACTTATTGATCCACATTAACATCTCCTTTGAGACCATGCTGGAACGGATCAAGAAGCGCGGTCGGTCCTACGAACAGATTGCTAACGATCCTTCCCTATATGATTACTATAAGGAACTCGATCAACGGTACACCGACTGGTACGCAGCCTACGACAAGTCGCCGAAGATGCAGATCAACGGGGATGAGTTGGACTTTGTCGAGGATACGGCGGCCCGTCAACAAGTCTTACACTTAATCGACGAAAAAATTGCTTCGCTCTAGAGTTGCCGCACGAGAGAAAATGCGGTATGATGAGCGTATCTTATCAAACACGTATGTGCCTATCCAGTAGACGGTCAGAGAAGCGGAGTAAGCTGTGAACCGCAACGTCGAACATTCCAGCACGAAAAATAGTGGGCAGGTAATGCTGCACGGTGCAAACCGTTATCATGTTCAAGGGTATCGTTGGGTGACTGACGGTGAACTTGGGTGGTACCGCGAAGGTCTTCGTCCCATGTGACGGAGGCCTTTTTTGGTCTCACCGACTAAAGAAGGGAGCAAATAATATGCTAGATTTAAAGTTGATTCGCCAAGAACCAGATTTTATTAAGGAAAAGTTGGCCACTCGCGGGGTCGACCCAGCCGATATTGATGACTTGCTGGCCATGGATGCCAAGCGTCGGGACCTAATTGTCAAGAGTGAGACCATGAAGGCACAACGGAACACGGTCTCTGACGAAATCTCTCAGCTGAAGCGGAACAAGCAGGACGCCGATGACAAGATTACTGAGATGCGGCAGGTTAGTGCCGACATTAAGAAAATCGATGCTGAACTGGATACGCTGAAGGAACAGGTTCACGATGCAGCGGCACACCTGCCCAACATTCCCAACGATAATGTACCGGTGGGCTTAACGGAAGATGGCAGTGTCGAAATTCGCAAGTGGGGTGAAAAGCCCAACCTGGACTTTACGCCAAAGCCCCACTGGGAAATTGGTGAAAACCTGGGCATTTTAGACTTCGAACGTGGTGCTAAGGTTTCCGGAAGCCGTTATCTGTATTACATGGGGCTGGGCGCGCGTCTCGAACGGGCCGTGTACAACTTCTTCCTGGATCAAAATACGGAAGCGGGCTTTAAAGAAGTACTGCCACCGTACATCGTTAACGATGATTCGATGTACGGGACGGGACAATTCCCCAAGTTCAAGCAAGACGTTTACCAGTTGAAGGACGAAGAAATGACGTTGATTCCAACGGCGGAAGTCCCATTGGTCAACTATTACCGGGATGAGGTCATTCCGGAAGAGGACTTGCCGGTCTGGTTCACGGCGTTGACACCAGCTTTCCGTTCCGAAGCGGGGAGTGCCGGTCGCGATACCCGGGGCTTGATTCGGCTGCATCAGTTCAACAAGGTCGAAATGGTAAAGTTCTGTAAGCCAGAGAACTCCTGGAACGAGCTGGAGTCCCTCACCAAGCACGCTGAGGACCTCTTACAGCAATTAGGCTTGGCTTACCATGTGATTACCCTGACGACTAGTGACATGAGCTTCACGGCTGCAATGACCCATGACCTGGAGGTTTGGTTCCAAGAGCAAGACACTTACCGGGAAATCTCCAGCTGCTCGAACACCACGGACTTCCAAGCACGACGGGCCCACATCCAGTACCGGGATGAAAAGGGCAAGTTGCAGTACGTGCACGCGTTGAACGGGTCTGGCTTAGCCGTTGGCCGGACGGTCGCAGCAATTTTGGAAAACTACCAAAATGCCGACGGTTCCGTAACCATCCCAGAAGTTCTGGTACCATACATGGGTGGCGTCACCAAGATTACCAAGTAACGTCGATGATTAACTGAATGCAGCACCACTCAGTAGGGGTCCGGACGGTTGTCCGGGCCCTTTTTGACGGGATAAATCAGTGATTTGAGATTAATTTGAGAAAAAGTGCAAAAAAGGGTGGATTTTTAGGTGGGGTTACGCTAGAATAATAAATGTTGTTGAGGGAGTACTTATTCAACTACCGGATATTTATTCAAAACCATTGCAAAAAGTTGTTGACAGCTTGTTGCTAACATGGTAAATTAGAATAGTTGTCACGGGCGTTCACTGATTGTGATGAATAAGAGCCGTTGCAATCGAATATTTATTCAAAAAGTTTTCAAAATACTTCTTGACAGTATTCGAAAGAAATGTTAAATTATAATAGTTGTTTCAAACGAGTTATTCTTAATTCGGATGAACATATGGAGGATTAGCTCAGTTGGGAGAGCGTCTGCCTTACAAGCAGAGGGTCACAGGTTCGAGCCCTGTATCCTCCATCGGGACTCCGGTTCCTATGGAACCATCGTCACCATGCAGGTGTGGCGGAACTGGCAGACGCGCTAGATTTAGGTTCTAGTGTCTTATGACGTGGGGGTTCGAGTCCCTTCACCTGCATTGCAAGAATTGAATATTGCAAAATATGTTAATCGTATTTTGCCGACTTAGCTCAGTTGGCAGAGCATCTCACTAGTAATGAG
>DXGJ01000003.1 GCA_019113985.1 Candidatus Levilactobacillus faecigallinarum | reverse complement strand
TGCTGGGTAACGTCTTGATATTGATGATACTTATCGACGGTCTCCCGGAGTTCCCCCTCCTCTTTCGACAACGCCATAAACTTCTGGGTGTCCGCAATCACTTCGGGATCACTAATCAATTCATTTAACTCATCGTAGCGGTCGGCTACGGCTTGGAGCTTATCAAACATTTCGTCCATCATTTAACCTCGTTTCAAAGTGGTGTTACGACTTGGGTCCTACGTTATTTGCCAATCTGATCCATCGGTGGGTTGAAGTAGTGTCGCCGGCAAACCGGGTAGTAGGCCTCGTTGCCCCCGATTTGAACCTGCTCGCCCTCATAAACTGGTTGATTATCATGGAAGCGCAGATTCATGATGGCCTTCTTGGTGCAGAACCAACAGATGGTCTTCATCTCTTCGATTTTATCCGCATATAATAGAAGATATTTGGAGCCCTCAAAGAGTTCGTTGCGAAAATCGTTTTTCAGGCCAAACGTCATGACCGGAATTTTCAGGTCATCGACCAACTTGGCTAATTGTAACACGTGTTCCTTGGTCAAAAACTGTGCTTCGTCAATCAACACACAGTTAGCGTGCGGATCGATTCGCTGCACTTCGTCATACACGTTAGTGGTCTTGAAAATCGCGTGTGCGGGTCGTTTTAACCCGATTCGACTGGCAATCGAGCCCACCCCATCACGGGTATCCAAGCCACTGGTCATAATAATGACCCGCTTGTTCTGTTCTTCATAGTTGTGAGCGACCTTCAGAATTTCAATGGTCTTCCCACTATTCATTGCGCCATATCGAAAAAAGAGCTGCGCCACGTTTCTCCCACCTTTTTTGACAGTTTTCATCTATTATAGCCGATAACGGTCTAAAATTCGACCGGCCATCCCGAAACTTTCCTTGCTTTTTCGCAAAGTTGGGGGTCTCCGCTCCCTTATTTCCCCAAAAAATGCTAGAATTAAGGCTTGAGCAAGAACCAAGTTTTATTTTAAGGAGCGAAATCATCCATGTCATTGAGAAGCGGCGTTGCCACCTTTGCGGGGAGATCGTCTTACTGGTTTCTCCACACTTTCTTACACGGTGGAAGTTCTCTGCCGGGTAAAATCACGCTTAAGTTAGATCCGCACATTCTGCAGTCCTTAGGCGCTAAATACGATGTGATCGTCATCACCGGGACCAACGGGAAAACGTTGACCACCGCGCTGACCGTTTCCGTCCTGCACGAAAAGTACCCGTCGATTCTAACCAACCCCACGGGCTCGAACATGGAACAGGGGATCGTCACGACTTTTTTGAACGCCAAGCGCCCCAAGTCTGGGCGTCCCCTGGCAATTCTGGAAGTCGACGAGGCCAACGTAATCAAGGTCACCAAGTACATTCAACCCAAGGCTTTCGTTTTTACCAACATCTTCCGCGACCAGATGGACCGGTACGGTGAAATCTACACCACTTATCAAAAAATCCTCGATGGGGTCGCACTCGCTCCCCAGGCAACCATCATTGCCAACGGCGACTCCCCCATCTTTAATTCCAAAAAGCTGCCTAATCCAATTCAGTATTACGGCTTCGATGACCAGCCTGACCAGGATTTCAAGGCCAAGCCCAACACGGACGGCGTGCTGTGCCCTAACTGTCAGCACATTCTTCACTACCACTCGCTGACCTACAGCAATCAGGGCAAGTACTTCTGTCCCAACTGTGGCTTCGAACGACCAGAGCTGACCTACCGACTGACCAAGCTGGGCGAACGGACCCCGACCTCCTCACAATTTGAGGTCGACGGGCACCCCTTCACCATCCAGGTTGGCGGAACCTACAACATCTACAACGCATTAGCGGCTTACGCCGTTGGGCGCTTCATGGGCGTTGAACCCGCCCAGATTGCCCACGCCTTCACGGCTAACGAACGGGTCTTCGGTCGCCAAGAAGTCATCGATGTCGACGGGAAGCAGGTCACCATCATCCTGGTCAAGAACCCAGTTGGCCTGGACCAAGTCCTCGACATGATTGGCACGGACAAGCAGGCCTTCTCGTTCGTTGGCCTCCTAAACGCCAATTACGCCGATGGTATCGACACCAGTTGGATCTGGGATGGCGACTTCGAACAACTCGCCGACTTGAACATCCCCACCTTTATCACCGGGGGTGAACGCTACAAGGATATTACCTTCCGGCTAAAGGTCGCTGGGGTCCCCGATGACAAGCATATTGTGGAACCCAGCCTGGAGAAGGTCGTCGACCGTATCACGGAAGTCCCGACCGACCGGGTCTACGTTCTGGCGACCTACACGGCCATGTTACAGATGCGTAAGATTTTAGCAAGCAAGGGCTACATCAAGGAGGGACTCGGCGTATGACCTACGAATTAAACGTCGCCCATCTTTACGGCGACTTGATGAACACTTACGGGGACGTCGGCAACATCCTCGCGCTGAACTACTATGCTAAACAAATGGACGTTTCCTTGAAGACGACCGTGGTCAGCCTGGAAGAGGACTTCCAGGCAAGTGACTACGACATCGCCTTTTTCGGCGGCGGCCAGGATTTCGAACAAACCATTGTGGCGCAGGATATCCAAACCAAAAAAGCTGAACTGATTAAGTTTATCGAATCCGACGGCCCCCTGTTGGCTATCTGTGGGGGATTCCAGCTCCTGGGACACTATTACATTGGTGCCGACGGGGAAAAGCTCCCGGGAATCGGTGCCTTGGACCACTACACCCTAGCCCAGGACAATAACCGGTTTATCGGCGATATCGTCATCAAGAACGCTGAGACCGGTGAAACCTATCACGGTTTCGAAAATCACCAGGGGCGGACCTTCTTGGGCGACGGCGAACGTCCCCTGGGCAACGTGGTCTCCGGCAAGGGCAATAACGGCGAAGACGGCACGGAAGGCGCCATCTACAAGAACGTCTATTGCTCCTACTTCCACGGCCCCATTCTGACCCGCAACGGCGACATTGCCAAGCACCTCTTGGTTGCCGCACTCAAGCGCAAGTATCCCGAGACGGACTTCAGCCAACAAGAAGCCCTCCCGATTCCCGCAACGTTCTAATCGGCGCTACGCAAAACCACTGACACCCGTCTTCGTGACGGTCGTCAGTGGTTTTTTAGTTGCTAATAGGCACTTTTCTCGGCCAGATAGGTGCCTAGCACCGCGTTACGTTGGTCCAAGTACGGCAAGTTAGGCGCAATCGGGTGAACCCGGTTGGTCAGAAACACCATGGCCTGACGGGTTGCCGGATCGATGGCCAGATAGGTCCCAGTGAAGCCGGAATGCCAGATGACCCGGTGCGGCGTCGGCCATTGGGTCGCGGTCAACGCCCACCCCAGTGACCGGCCCGCCCGCCCATCCGGCGTCCAATCGCCCACTAATCGGTGGACCCAATCGGGCGGCAAGACTGCGGCGTGAGCCTCTGGTTGACAGTAGGCCTGACAGAACAGGGCGAGGTCGTCGACAGTACTAAATAGGCCGGCTGAGCCACAGCGGCGTTGCAAGACGTACCCCTTGGGGTCATGAACCTCGCCGCGAATCAAGCCACGCTGGACCGTAACTGCCGTGGGCACGCAGTCTTGGGGCTGTTGCGGCGTGAAGGTACTGTGGGTCATTCCCAGGGGCGTCAACACTCGTTTTTGCACCGCGACTTGAATCGGCTCACCCAAAATGGCCTCAACGATCCACCCCAGAAAAATGTAGTTCACATCGGCATACACCATTCGCCGATTAAACGTCGGTCCCACGTGAAGCTTGAGCAATTCACGGGTCAAATCGGCCGCGCCCAGTTGATTCCGGTTGGGGATGTACCCCGTGATGCCCGAGGTATGCGTCAGGAGGTGCCGGACCGTGACGCGTGTATCCTGCCACGCCGGCAGCCACTGGGTAATTGACGTATCCAAGGATAACCGTCCCTGGGCTAAAAGTTGTAAGACGACACTTAGCGTCCCCACCACCTTGGTCAACGACGCCAGGTCATAGGTCATCCCCGGCCGTAACCGTTCGCGTTCGGGAACCACGGCGGCGACTCCGTCAATCCCAGTTTCAACCCGGTCCCCATCGATAAAGGCATAGCTGACGCCGGGAACCACCCCTTCCGTCACTAGCCGGTGAAGTGCGGCTTTGGTTGCTTGATAGGCCATGTTTTTCCTTCTCTCTATAAACACCTTTAGGGTCCATTTAACCGCAAAAACTCCCGAAACGCAAAAAACGGCCCGCCAATTACGGACCGTTTCAGAAAATATTTACTAGGGACTGTCTGAAAACTAAAAATTCAGGTATAATCTGAGGAAAAACGAATCGAGGCATTCCGATGACAACACCTAAACGATACGAACTGGAAGATGCTCAGTGGGACCGAATCAAAGGATACTT
>DXGJ01000022.1 GCA_019113985.1 Candidatus Levilactobacillus faecigallinarum | reverse complement strand
ACTTCTTCAATCAGTTGAAGAACTTTCGTAGGATTGCAACGCGTTATGATAAGCTCGCTCATGTTTATCTGGCTACGGTTTACATTGCCTCAATTTGCATCTTACTTAAGTAGTTTTCAGACGGACCCTAGGCTAAATCATTCCCCGAGAACTGACTGTTGTACAGGTCGGCGTAGAAGCCATCGGCAGCCAACAGACTGTCGTGGTTCCCCGTTTCGACGATGTGCCCGTGATCCATGACCACAATGTTCTCGGCGTTTTGAATCGTGGATAACCGGTGCGCCACCACAAAGCTGGTCCGGCCGGCCAACAAACGTTCCATAGCTTGTTGAATCAGCATTTCCGTTCGTGTATCGACCGAACTCGTGGCTTCATCCAAGATCAACACATCTGGGTCGGCCACGAAGGCCCGGGCAATCGTTAAGAGTTGCCGTTGTCCCTGCGAGATATTGGTGGCTGCTTCGTTCAGCACGGTGTCGTACCCATCCGGTAACTGCCGGATGAAGGTGTCGGCGTGGGCCGCCTTCGCTGCCGCGTAAACGTCGTCATCCGACGCATCCTCGCGGCCATACTTGATATTATCGAAGATGGTC
The DNA here is from genome assembly GCA_019113985.1 of Candidatus Levilactobacillus faecigallinarum. Lineage (GTDB taxonomy): Bacteria > Bacillota > Bacilli > Lactobacillales > Lactobacillaceae > Levilactobacillus > Levilactobacillus faecigallinarum. The sequence continues at coordinate 19,675 of DXGJ01000022.1, read as the reverse complement.
CCGGTGAATAACCAGGTGTCCTGTAACACCATCGCGAAGTGCCGTCGTAAATCGGTCCGCGAAACGGCGTGGGTGTCCTGACCCCGGTAGCGAATCTGACCCGCATCGACGTCATAGAAACGCTCCAGCAGGTTAATGATGGTGGTCTTACCGGCCCCGGTTGGCCCAACGATGGCCACCATCGCCCCTGGCTTGACCTTCAGATTAAAGTTTTCAATCAAAGGCTTGTCCGGCACGTACTGGAAGTTCACGTTGTCGAATTCGATAACGTTGCCAGCGGTTGCCGTCTGGGCGGGGAGCTCGGCGGTTGCCGTGCTAGCCATGTCATCTTCATCGATAACGGCAAAGACCCGTTCCGCGGACGCAATCGTAGCCTGAATCGTATTGGTCAGGTTGGCCATCTGCGTGATAGGTTGAGAGAATTGGTTCGTGTATTGCAAGAAGGCTTGGACGTTCCCCAAGCTGACCTGTCCATTAGCGACCTGAATCCCACCAATCACCGCAACGGCCAGGTAGTCCAGGTTCTTCACGAAGTTCATCAGTGGGAAGATCAAGCTGGAGACGAACTGCGCCTTCCAGGCAGACTTGTAATACTTTTGATTATGCTCTTCGAACTGATCTTGGGCGTCGTTTTCCTGATTGAAGGTCTTGACCACCGTGTGACCAGCGTAGGTCTCTTCGACCGTGTCGTTTAAGAGTCCTAGGTTCTTCTGTTGACTAGCAAAGAACTTCTGTGACCGGGGTGCCACGATCATCACGACGACTAGACTCAGCGGTACCGAAATCAGGGCCACCAACGTCAGCCAGCCACTGATGGTCAGCATCATGTACAGGACCCCGAAAAAGGTCAGCACACTGGTCACCATCTGGGAGAGCGTCTGTTGTAACGTCCCCCCGATGTTATCCATATCGTTAGCCATCCGCGACATCAAATCCCCGTTGCTATGGGTGTCGTAGTAACTAATCGGCAGATGCTGCATCTTATCCTTCAGGTCACGCCGTAACTGGTAAACCACCTTTTGCGCAATCCAGTTCATGACCACCTGTTGAATGATGCCGAACAGGGCCGAACCAACGTAGAGGATGGCAACGATGAAGAGGATGTGCCCAATCTTACCGAAGTCGACGGGTAACCCCTTAATGGCGATACCGGCCTTCAGTTCGGCAGTCCCCTTCATGACTCCCTTAAACAGCTCGGTCGTGGCTTCCCCCAAAATCTTGGGCGTCCGAATCTGCAGGACCACCGAGGCCGCTGCGAAGATCAAAACAACCACGATACCGGGAATCCAGTGTTTCATGTACCGAAAGAGGCGACCAGTCGTCTTCCAAAAGCTTTGTGGTCGTTGAATCGTAGCTGAGCCGCGTCCATTACGCATCGACGACATCCCCCTTTCGTAGTTGTGAGTCGAGAATTTCTTGATAGGTCTTGTTAGTGGCTTTTAAGTCATCATGGGTTCCTTGCCCCACGATTTTACCGCCGTCAATGACCAGAATCAGGTCGGCATCAGCAACGGTCGAGACCCGTTGGGCAACGATGACCGTGACCCCAGCCTGAACCTGGGCATCCTGCCGCAGCTCCTGTCGTAACAGGGCATCGGTCTTGAAATCCAGTGCGGAGAAGGAGTCGTCGAAGACGTAAACACTAGCCCGCTTCAGGATGGTCCGGGCAATCACTAACCGTTGGCGTTGCCCCCCGGAGAAGTTATCCCCGTTTTGCTCGACCACGGCGTCCAGTCCCCCCGCTTCCTTGGCGAAGTCGGCGGCCTGAGCGACCGTTAAGGCGTGCCAGATTTGCTCATCGGTTGCGTTCGCTAGCCCGTAGACCATATTGCTCCGAATCGTTCCGGAGAACAGGACAGCCTTTTGCTGGGTGATCGACACAGCATCGTGCAAGGCCTGTTGGCTAATCGCTGTGAGGCCGACACCATTCAAGCGAATCTGACCGCTTTCGGGGTCAAACAGCCGGGGAATCAGGTTAACCAGCGTTGATTTACCCGATCCGGTCCCCCCGATAATGGCGACCGTTTGACCAGCCGTTGCCGTAAAGTTAACGTCCGTTAGGGCCAACTTTTCGGCTCCCGTGTACCGGAAGTCCACGTGGTCAAACGCGAGGCTGACGGTATCGGTTGGCAGGTCAACGGGTTGATCTGCATCGTTGATCTTGGACTTCAAATCCATGACTTCGTTGATTCGGGCGGCCGAAGCCTGGGCCCGAGGAACGAAGACAAAGACCATGGAGACCATCATGAAACTGATTAAGATCTGCATGGCGTACGTCATGAAGGCCACTAAGTTACCCACTTCCATAGCTTGGTGGGCAATCAATTGGCCCCCATACCAGACGATTCCAATGTTGGTCCCACTGATGATCAGCGTAATCACCGGAAACATCAGGGAGACGATCATGAAGACCTTAATCCCCGTTTGGGTGTAGTCCTGGTTCGCACCCTCGAACCGATCCTGTTCGAACTGGTCCTGGTTAAAGGCCCGGATGACCCGAACACCGGTCAAACCTTCACGGAAGATCAGGTTGATCCGGTCGATTTTCTTTTGCAGACTCTTGAATAATGGCACAGCAAAATACATGATGGCACCGGTAAAGATGGCTAAAACGGGTAAGGCCACTAAGAAGACCATGGTCAGCCGGGGACTCTTGGTATACGCCAAAACTCCCGCCCCAATCAACATGATTGGGGCCATTAACATCATCCGGAGCATTTGAACCATGACGTTTTGAATTTGAACCACGTCGTTGGTGGTCCGTGTAATTAAGGAAGCGTTCCCCACCGTTTCGAACTCTTCGGTCGACGATTGGGTGACCTTCTTGAAGATGCCCGAACGAATCCGTTGCCCCATTTTCTGAGATTGGGTTGCCGCAAAGTAAACGTTCCCCGCGGCACCCAACACCCCAATAAAGCTGAGGAGAAGCATCTGACCACCGGTTCGCCAGATGTAACCAATGTCGTTGTTTGCAATCCCCTTATCAATGATATTCGAGGTTAACGTCGGCAACGAGAGGTCACAGGCGACCTGAATGATCATGAAGCCCACTGCTAGGGCCACTGCCCACCAATCAAGGTGTTTTCGGGCAAGTCGCATCATTATGATTTGGCCTTCTTTCTTTCGTGTACTCTATAAAAATTTGCAAAACTGCATATGCGATAATTATACTCGTCTACTTTGTATTTGCAATTATCCCCCTACGCGATAAACTGGCAATCCCAGCAAAATTTGTTACAATGTAAGCACCGAAGGGAGCAAGAGAATCGTGGCGAGTAATTCTGATTCAATCTACAACGTTTTAACCTACATCCACCGGCATATCCAGCGGGTCAGCTTCATCCAGCAACGGAACAGCAACCTGGTCACCGTCAGTGTTCCCGACACCGTACCTGTCGCGAACGTCGACCTGTACTTTCCCACGGGACACCTAGTCGTTAACCGCATGAGTGACGACTTCCTGGCGATGCATGGCGACCTCCTCAACGACTTCTTCGAGCGCACCCACAGTTCGAAGACCGACTACCGGAACGTCTGGATCACCACCGGCCACGTGGCCGATCAACACGCCTACTTAGTGGAAATTTCGTTCGAATAACTGCGTCAGAAAAGGCGTCACCGGTCAAAGCGATCGGTGACGCCTATTTTTTATTTAGCTGAAAATGGCTCGCGAGGCGAAGATGCCCCCAATGACCAGGGCAGCCACTAGAAAAAGCTTAAATAGCGCCGCAAAGACAATCAAGACAACCATCCCAACCACCACAATCCCCACTAGGCCTAATAGCCAGCCGGTCAGCCCGAAAAGCAACCGTAAAATGGGAAAGAGTAGCAACAATAAGATGAGACCAAGAATCACGGCAATCCCCCCTATCCGTTTCTTTATCAGTTTCTTAGTATACCCGAAGAGTGGCTAAAATACCCGGATATTCACCACGTAACGTCTTAGTCCGTGGTAATTTGCATCCGTCCATTCTTCTTAGAATGGTACAGGTTGGCATCGACCCGTTTGTAGAAGTCCAACGGGTTACGATCCTTAACGGCCAGTGCCGAGACCCCAATCGACAGGGTCACGTGAATCGCAATATCGTTATAGTCGACCTGGTCTTCCGCAACCGCATCAAAAATTAATTTAGCAATCCGTTGTGCCTCCACCAAGTCCGCATCTGGCAAGATGACGTTAAATTCCTCACCACCGGTTCGGTACAAGGTAATCTGTTCGTTCTGCTTCTTCAACAGGTTCGTTACGGTCGACGCGACCTCCTTGAGCACTTCATCCCCCGCCAAGTGCCCATAGGTGTCGTTCACGTGTTTAAAATGATCAATATCGAACATAATCATCGACAGGTTACGGTGTCGTGAAACGCTATGGTAGAACTGATAGCCAATTTCACGGTCATACGCCGCATAATTTTTAACCCGGGTCAGTGCATCCCAGTTCGCCGCCTGGAACAGACGGTCCTTGATGCGCCGGTCACGATCCTGAATATTGAAGTACCCGTACATCAGGGCAGCCAGAATCAGGTAGTTCGCGATCTCCTCCACGTAGGTGGTCCAGGCTAGGTCGAACCGCAACGTCACGATGCCCCAGAGTACCAATGCGAACAACAACGCCGTCACAAAGTACCGAATAAAGGGCCGGGGCCACATCCGAACGCTTTGAATGTAGGAAACCACGTAGAATAGACCAAAGAGAATCGTGTACAGCCAGGACAACGGTTGTAAGATGTTTCCGTTCATCAGCATAAACCCAATGCTGGCCAAAACAATTAGCCAGTAAGGGATTCGGACCTGTAGAAAATAGGCCACAAAAATTAAAATCAAGAGTTGAAACGTGGTAAACGTCCACGACAGATGGCTATCGCGCACCAACATCTGCAACCCGAAAGTCGAGACCACCGCACAAATTGCACCAATCCACACCTGAACCCGCTTCACATCGACGGGTTTCTTTTGTGACTCGACCTTTGCCGTAACCCAGTTAAAGATTGACCAATACAGGGTAATTACCCCGAGTACAAAAAAGATACTGGTCACAAAGGGTGGCACTAACCACATTGACCAAGTCATTTCATCAGGCTCCTTGCTTATCAAAATTATAATACAGTAACCAATTAACGACTGGTATTCGTAATCTCATTAGTCATTAATTAACTGTAGTGTATTCTTCTACCATTACTATAGAGCAAATCATATAATAAAACCATAAAATTTTATATAATATATTATATTAGACGCGCAATTATCTGCGGAAATTACCTGCAAAACACCTAATTTGCCAACTTTAGCTACTCTCCCCCACGAAAATAAAGTATGATGAGTACAATGATTCTAATTAAGGGGGACTATTTTTCATGTATCGTTATTTTTTGCAACCTCAACTCGATGCATCTAATAACTCGCTAATCGGTTACGAGCTACTCATTCGGCAGCAAGTCGACGGCAAGTGGGTCTTACCCCACGATTTTGCCTCCATTCCAATCGACGTCCAGGCCGACCTGATTCGGCGGACCGCCCAAAAGCTACTGTTAAAGATTGGTTCCGTATCCTTTAACACCAACCAAAGCCAGTTCATCGATAACACCATTGCTCAGGCGATTCTGGAAGCGCAGAAGCACATCTATCCCATCAATCTGGTCCTCGAGGTCACCGAAGAAATCACCGATAAGGCCGTGACCGACCAACAGATTATCGATCAGGTCCACTTCTTCGACAAGCATGGGATTCAGCTTAGTCTGGATGACATCGGCACGGGCATTAACACGTACGATCACATTAAGCCGATTCTGCCCTACGCGAGCGAAATCAAGTTCGCCATGCAGAATTTCCGCCAAGAAGGCCGGGCCGACGAGATTCCCGAACAGCTTGCCTTCTGGAAGAAGGTCGCCGATGACCAGAATCTGCGACTGATCCTTGAGGGGGTTGAAGATGAAGCCGAGCACGAGATGGCCAACGACTTGGGCATCGACTTCCGTCAAGGCTGGTTCTACGGCAAACCACATTTGTTTAAATTAGACGGTGACGCTTAGATTAGCCGACACAAAATGGACATCCCCGGGGGATGTCCATTTTAGTTTACACTTTATTTTAATGGATACTATAACCAGAAACGCCGTTATGCGGGGTCTAATAACCGCCGCCATTTCCACCGGCCGTCGTGCCGGTATCGTCCTGAGTTGTAGTCGTCGTACCGGTACTCGAATCCGTCATCAAGGCGATCTTCCCGGTCGATGCATGGGTCAACCCGAGCCCCTTACGGATAAAGTTCGTGACCCGCTGGAGTTCGGTCTTACTTGCGACCTCCATGCTTTGGCCGTCCAGCATCTCGCTGGTTCCCTGCAAGTGAGTCGTCTTGATGTGTTTCGTCGCTGAACGATAGCTCTGGGCCAGCGCGCTCAGGTCATTAAACGTCAAGTCCGTCTGGGTCTGCTTCGATAATGAACTAATGAAATCTTCATTCAAGAGCGTCGAGACCGAACTACTCTGGTTCAGCAGCGCCATGATGACCTTCCGTTGCCGCGTCTGCCGGCCGTAATCCCCCTTAGGATCGTCGTCACGCATCCGGGAGTAAGCCAGGGCCTTCTTCCCGTTCATGTGGGTCGTAACCCCCTTCTTGAAGGTGTAACCGCCGTAGCTAAAGCTCAGGGTCGGCTTCAGGGTCACCCCACCAACCTCATCGATGATTTTCTCCATTCCGCCCATGTTGATGATGGCGTAGAAATCAATGGGAACGTTGAGCATCTTTTGGACCGTGGTAATGGCGGTCTTAGATTGCCCCCAGGCATAGGCCGCGTTGATTTTAGCCGGCGATTGACTCTCATAGCCGGGAATGTTGACCGCCGTGTCCCGGGGAATACTGGTGATGGTAGTCTTGTTGGTCGATGGGTTGATGGTCACCACCATCATACTGTCGGTCCGCCCCTGAAAGGTCCGACCCAACGCCCCGGTATCGGTGCCCATCAGAAGGATGGAGATGGGCTTCTTTTGGGAGAGCTGCTTATCAACGTTCCGTAGCTTCGTGACACCAGAAGCCTTAAACGATTTCTCGACCGATTTCTGTAAGCTTTGATACTTATGCATCCCGTAAGCCCCGCCGCCGATCAATAGGGCCAAAATGAGGACCAGGATGAGGTTACGAAGTGGATGTCGCCGTTTTCTTTGCCGTTGCATGGGTTGGTTAGCCGTCCTTTCGTCTGCACGACCCGTAGCCGCACAGCTTTGACATGATTTCACGTTAAGTGTCTTGCCCATTATAGGTGGCGAGGCTTAAGTATTTCTAAGGCTTTGACAATCTTAACAAAAGCTCAACCATTCAGGCCTCGGGTTGTTTTGCCAAGAGATCAACTAGCGCTGGCCCCGGGATTTTCCCAAAATAGCTGGCCACGTCGAGCTGGTCAAAGACCGCCTGAATGGCTGCTGGGGTATAGGTCACGCCGGTCAGCCGATCTGTGACTTCCTGAATCGGCCGTTGCCCGAAGAAGTCACCGTGAATCTGAATAGCTTGAATCTTACCCTGGGCCACATTCAAGTCGAACGCAACGGTCCCCGCCGCAAAGTGTTGCCGCCGGGTCAGCTGATAAGCGGGATCCTTGCCGTAAATCCAGTCCCAATTGTTAAAATACTGATCCGCCAGTTGCTGAATTCCTGCTCGGTCGGTCGCCGTTAGCGGGTACCGTTTGGCCTGCGCCAGGTCATCCAGTCCCAGAATCTCGCGTGCCAGGGTATCTCGAAAGGCTTCAATGGTTAGGTTTTGGTATTCCGGCGCACAGTACGGCCGAAGGTTTGTCACCCGACTCTTGACTGACTTGATGCCCTTGGTCGCCAGTTTATCGGCCGGAACGTTAAGGGCCCGGGCAATCTGGGTCTGGTCCACGTCATACATCAGGGTGCCGTGGGAGAACATCCGGCCGTTCTCCACGTGCATCGCGTTGCCGGAGAACTTTTTGCCATCAATGGTCAAATCATTGCGCCCCGTCATTGCTGCACCAGTCGCGCCCATCCGGTGGAGAGCCTGGATCACCGGATCAGTGAACCGCTTGAAGTTCCCCACCGCATCCCCGTCGTCCTTGGTGATGAAGCTGAAGCTCACGTTCCCCAGGTCGTCGTAAACTGCACCACCACCGGAGGTCCGCCGGGTCAGGATGATGTGATGGTCCTGGACGTATTGCTGGTTAATTTCCGCCAAGACGTTCTGATACCGTCCCACAATGATGCAGGGAGCGTTAATGTAAAAATACAGAATCGGTTCCGTTAGGTCGGCGTGTTCCATCAAATAGGTCTCCACAGCCAGGTTCTGTCGGATGTCGGTACTCTCACTGGTTAAATAGCGCATACTGTCAGCTCCTCAAATAGTCTACGGTCATCATACCACGAAATGAAAGCGTTAACGGTTGGACAAGACCGACCGTCAGCTTTTCTAAATGAGAATTAGATTAGGCTAATTAACATATTCTAATTTTATTTAGCTTTCCTGTCAATAGGCAACCAATCCCGCGCAAAAAAGACCGGCGCCTCTGACGGCAACCGGTCCCCCTTTATTGCATAACTACCTGAAAATGGTCATCACTAAACGTCCCCTACTTCTTCAACGCCTCATCCAACGCTTCCACGCTCTTGACCGGTCCCACCACGGTCAAGACATCGTGGAGTTGGACCATGGCCGTGGGTTGGGGCGAGATATTCACGTCGTTCCCATGTTGAATGGCAATCACGGTCAGGTCGAAGCGCCGGCGCAAGTCCAACTTAACCAGGTCTTGATCCACGAACGTGGGGTCGGTAATGACCACCTCGGCCAGGGTGTAGTCCTCACTCAGGTCGATAAAGTTCAGGATATGGTTCGATAGGAGCTTGCGCGCGATGCCGTGGCCCATGTCCCGCTCGGGAAAGACCACCTGGTCGGCGCCGACCCGCTGGAGGACCCGGCCGTGATCGCTGGTTTCAGCTTTAGCGATTACCTTCTTAGCCCCCTGCTCCTTGGCCAGCAACGTGGTCAGGATACTCGCTTCCATGTTGTTCCCAATCCCCACGATCACGTAATCGAAGGTGTCAATATTCAGTCGCCGGAGGACTTCTTCGTCCCGGGTATCGGCAATTAGGGTCTGGGTGGCCACGTCCATCAGCTCGTTGACCCGTTCTTCTTGACAGTCAACGGCGAGCACGTCTTGATGCATTTCGGCGAGCGTCCGGACCACGGCTTCACCAAACCGTCCGAGACCCAATACCGCAAAGTTCTTTTTCATGAGTTTTTTACTCCTTAACCAATTAAGATGTTTTCTTCCGGATAGCGTAACCGACTGACCCGGGTCTGCCGCTTCGATAAGGCGTATAGCGACGTGAAGATGCCAACCCGCCCGATAAACATCAGCAGCATGATGATAATTTTCCCCAGCACCGTCAAGTGCGGGGTCAGCCCCAGACTCAGGCCAACCGTTCCGAACGCGGAAAGCACCTCAAACACGATGTATTCGAGTCCGTATCCTTGGGGAATCTTCTCCGTCTGCGTCAGAATCAGGGTCGCCAGCGTAATCACGATGCTGGCCAGAAAGACCAGCAAGAGTGCCCGGCTAATGTTCGCCTGACTGAAGCGCCGATGGCTGAACTCGACGTCCTCGCGCCCTCGCAACTGTGCAATACTCTGAAGCATCAGGACCCCGAAGGTGGTGGTCTTAATCCCACCGGCCGTTGACCCGGGCGTCCCACCGACGAACATCAGAATCATAATTAGGAAGATACTCCCAGAACGAAGCGAGTTCGTGGGCAGCGTCACGATACCCGCGGTCCGCGGCGTCACACTCAGGAACAACGTATTGATGGTCCGGTTGACCCAGGACATCTTGCCCGCCAACGTCGACAGGTCCCCCTCGGTCACTAACAGAATCACGAACCCCAAAACGAACAGGGTTCCCGTGGTGGTCAGGGTCAACTTCGAGTTAAGTGAGAGACGTTTCCGCTCATGGTAGAGCAACAGATCACGCCATACTAAAAAGCCTAAGCCCCCGCCGATAATCAGAACGATGGTCACCAGCAATACGTAGGGGTCGTTGCGGAACCGCATCAGACTGTTGCCGAAAACATCGAACCCGGCATTACAGAACGACATGACGGAATGGTAAACCGAGACATACAGCCCCCGCTTCCAGCCAAACCGGGGCACGAAGTCGATTGCCAGCAGAATCACCCCACCCAATTGAAAATACAGCGAGAGACCAACCACGTACTTCATCACGCTCTTGGTATCACTCAGGGTCTCCAGGTTAAGGGACTCCTTGACCAACAGTTGCGTTGACAGGCCCAAGTGGCGTTTCCCCCGAATCAGGTTAAACAACAGTACCGCAAAGGTCATGTAGCCCAACGCCCCGATTTCGGCCATCGCCAGAATGACGACCTGACCAAAAAATGACCAATGCGTCGCCGTGTTCACCACGGTCAGCCCCGTGATACAGGTCGCTGACGTGGCCGTGAAGAGAGCGTCAATGAACGCCGTCCCCTGCTGGTAACGCGTGGCTACTGGCAAACACAGAAGAAGCGTTCCCAGCGCGATGATCAAGAGAAACCCAAAGACCATCTTTTTAGATAATGTATCAAATATGTTGAGTTGCGTTAATTTCTTTATCATTTTCCTTATCCTATACCTCGATATTCACTTCACCAGCTTAAGCCCTGCCACGGGGGAAACGCAAGCGAATTTTATCTTTAAAACCACTTTTTACCAGTGCCACTTTCGTCCGTGAAAAACAACCCCCAATTCCACCAGCAGCCCCACCCCAGTTGTGCCGGTGACCCACCAATATGTGACCAAATCGTTTCGTTTTACGCCTGACCCGCGTACACTAGGGGCAAACGCATTAGGGGGGAATATCCATGAAAACCGTCGACGTCTACATCGTTCGCCACGGGGAGACCTACTTCAACGTCTTCCATGAATTTCAGGGCTGGGGCGACACGCCCCTCACCGACCGGGGCCACCAACAGCTTGCAGCAACCGCAACGGCCCTCCGGAACCACACCTTTCAGCGCATCTACACCAGTGACACCACACGGGCCGTTGACAGCGCGGCACAGATTCAAACGACCAATCGCTGGCATTTACCCGTCACCTCGCTTAAGACGCTGAGAGAGCACTTTTACGGGTCCTTCGAGGGGCAATCCGTCGCCCACACCTGGGAGTTGATTGCCCGGGCCCACGGTTGTCAGACTTACGCCGACCTGGTGGCCCAGTATTCGGTCGATGCGACGCAGGATATGCTGCAGGCGGTGGACCCCAGCGGGCTAGCTGAGACCAGTGCCGACTTCTGGGCGCGGTTTGAACAGGGGCTCATGCAGATCTACGACCAGAGCGCTGGCGACCAACCCGTGCTCCTGATCTCCCACAGCTCAAATATTCGGGCGTTGATTGCCCGCTACGCCCCCAACCTGCTCGACCCACTAACGCCGGAGAACAGTAAGATTACCCGGATTCAGCTAACGGCCACCCCTACGTTGGCCGTGACCGTGGCCTACTATAACCAAACAACGGCAACCCACTGAACGTCAAAAGGACGGTCGGGAGAACATTTCCCTGACCGTCCTTATTTTTGTCGATAATGACTTTATTGATGATATTCCGCAGTGTCGTCCCACCCCGAAACAAAGTCCTGGATGGCCTGCGGGTCATTGGGGTTGTGCCACGCAAAGTTGTCGTACCAAAGATCCCGCTTTTCCTGATCCAGGTCACTAATGACTTGGGCATCCGCGGGACTGAGTTCAAAATCCCCCAGCTGACTGTTCTCCACGATGCGTTCCAGGTGAACCGACTTGGGAATTGCAATGACGTCTTGCTGGTAATCCCACCGGAGGATAATTTGGGCAACGGACCGGTGATACTTGGCGGCTAACTGCTGTAAGACGGGTTGGTTCAGCGCGGCCCCGCCTCCCAGTGGCGACCAGGCTTCAAGCTGAATTCCCGCCAGCTGCATCACCTCCCGTAAGTCGTGCTCCTGGTTCAGGGGATTAAATTCCATCTGGTTGATCACCGGTGTAATCGTCGTCTTATCGAGGAGGTCGCTCAGCCGCTGGGCGTCAAAGTTCGACACCCCAATGGCCCGAACCCGGCCGTCCCGGTAAAGCTGCTCGAGGGCCCGCCACGTGTCGATGTACTTACCATCCACCGGCCAATGGATCAAGTACAGATCCAGGTATTGGAGCTGGAGTTGTTTCAACGTGTCGTCGAAAGCCCGGAGCGTACTGTCGTACCCTTGGTCACCATTATAGACCTTGGTGGTCACGAAGAGGTCCTTGCGATTCAGTCCCGTTTCGAGGAGGCCTTCCCGAATGCCGGCCCCCACTCCGGACTCATTGCCATACTGCTTAGCCGTATCGATCAAGCGATAGTCGTGCTGAATCGCTTGACTAACGGACCGGTAGGCATCGGTATTGGACGCCTTCCAGACGCCTAGGCCCAGGCGTGGCATCCGAGACCCATTATTTAACGTGATGCGTTGTGCTAAAACCGAATTTGCCATGATACCCATTTCCTCCTCCATTTTGACTGCTTCCATTCTAGCGCCTTGGTCCGAAAAATACACGTAACGCCATTGCCATTTTTCGACCATCAAACCAACGCGCCGTGGCTGGGGCCTGGCAAAAAAGCACAAAAAAACACCCACATCGCTGTGAGTGTTTTTCCAATAAACCAAGGTAATCCGAAAGATTAACGCTTGGAGAATTGTGAAGCTTTACGGGCCTTCTTGAGACCTGGCTTCTTACGTTCCTTCATCCGGGCGTCACGGGTCAAAAGACCAGCACGCTTCAGCGGACCACGGAAGTCTGGGTCAACTTCGAGCAAAGCCCGTGCGATTCCGTGACGCGTTGCTCCGGCTTGGCCGGAGAAACCGCCACCACGTACAGTAACTAATGCATCGTAGTTGCCAAGCGTTTCCGTAACGTTGAATGGTTGTAAAACAACTTCACGGATACTTGCAAATGGAATGTAATCTTCGATTGCCTTGTTGTTCATGACAACCTTACCTGAACCGGGTACTAAACGTACACGGGCAGAAGAGTTTTTACGACGGCCAGTGACGCGATATTGAACTTGTGCCAATTGGGTTTCCTCCTTAAATTAAGTTCGTAATGTCTAATACTTCTGGCTTTTGGGCTTCGTGCTTGTGGTCTTCACCAGCATAAACGTGAAGCTTTAATGCCATCTTGTGACCTAACGAATTCTTAGGAAGCATCCCTTGAACAGAAGTTTCGATCAGCTTTTCAGGGTTTTCATCCCGGAAGTTACCAGCAGTACGGGACTTCAAGCCACCAGCAAAGCCAGTGTGGTGGTAGTAAATCTTACCCGTAGCCTTACGACCAGTCAAAGCAACCTTGCTAGCGTTGATAACGATAACGTTATCACCAGTGTCCACGTTAGGGGTGAACGTTGGCTTGTTCTTACCGCGTAAGACAGCTGCTACGACGGAAGCAAGACGACCTAAACTTACATCAGTTGCGTCGACAATGTACCACTTACGGTCAACGTTGTCGGGTTTTGCCATATATGTTGTACGCACGTTAAATTCCTCCATAAATCTGTGTTTGTCTGACACCAAGTAAACTTTCCGGGGCTTATCGTGGGGCAAACAATACCAATGACCATAATACAAAGTTTTCCCCCTAAAGTCAATGGCAATTACCCATCGCCCGAAATTTTGCGAGTTTTAACGTTGATGGGGTGGTAATTTTGTGGGATGTTCGGGGTCCTCCCCCATATAATACACGTGTTTCAAGTATAAGCCCGCGGCCGGCGCCGTCCGAATGGCCTGTTTGCGGTCTTTGACTCGGTACAAGCGTAAGATGTCATGGACCGGTCGGGTGCCAGAGCCAATCTCGATCAATACCCCCACCATGATACGAATCTGATTATACATGAACCCATTCCCGTAAAATTCGAAGACCAGCTCATCGTTCACCTCATCCAGCCGGCAGGTGGCTTCGTAGATGGTCCGAACGAAGGTCCGGGTCTGGGCCCCTGAGGCAACGAAACTAGTGAAGTCGTGCTCGCCAATCAGGTCACCCAGCGCCGTCTGAATCTTGAGCACGTCCACGGGGAACTTCCAGTGCCCCGTGTAGTTGCGCTTAAAGGGGTTGCGGAACTCCCCTAAGTCCATCCGGTACATGTAGCGTTTCCCGGAAACGTCATACCGCGCATGAAAATCCGGCGCTGCCAGGTCGACCTTGGCGACCTCCATATCCAGCGGCAACATACTGTTTAACGCGCGGTGCATGTTGGCCGCGGGAATCTCAAAGGGCAGGTCGAAGTGGACCACCTGAGCCAACGCGTGGACGCCGGCATCCGTTCGGCCAGATCCATAGACCACGATGGCCGGGTCCGGCTGCTTGGCAATCTTGTTCACCACCGCGGTTAAGACGCCTTCGACCGTGCGTTTATTCGGCTGGCGTTGGAAACCCGCAAAGGCGGTCCCGTCATACATTAATGTTACTTTATAGCGTTGCATACGTCCTATCCTCTCTTACCAACGGCGACTGATCAGGATGAGAATAAGCCCCACCCCAAAGATCAACCAGGTCACCGTGTCTCGTCGCTGCCAAGTCAAAATCCGATACTGGCTGCGGTGTTCACTATCTTGATATCCCCGGGCCTCCATTGCGGTGGAAAGGTCCTCCGCCCGGTTAAAGGCGCTCATGAAGAGCGGGACCATTAAGGGAATTAAGGATTTGGCCTGTTTGATCAGCCCCCCCTCACCGAAGTCCACCCCGCGAGCGCGCTGGGCATTCATGATTTTTTGCGCTTCATCCATCAACGTCGGGACGAATCGTAACGCGATGGACAGCATCATAGCCAGCGTATCCACGGGAACCTTGACCCACCGTAACGGTTTCATCAATGAGGCCAACCCCGTGGCGATATCTAGCGGCTGCGTCGATAACGTCAATAGCGTCGACATCATGATGATCAACAGGAACCGAATGAAGATGTACCCGGCGTTGATCACGCCGAACTGGGTGATGTTAATGAAGGCCCAGTGCCAGTAAACGTGGCCCCCCGTGGGACTAAATAATAGCTGCAGAATCACCGTGAAGATGATCAACCAAATGAGTGGCCGAATCCCCCGCAGGAAGAACCCCAAGCGAATCTTAGACGCCCAGATAGCTCCCAGCGTCATGGCGATTAAGATGAGATAGCTCACCCAGCTGTTCGCCAGAAACACCAGGATGATATAACAAAAACTCAACAATAGCTTATTCCGTGGGTCGAGCCGGTGCACTACCGATGATAGTGGGAGGTACCGACCAAAGATAAACTTAGACATGGCGATCTCCTCTCTGCGGCCATTGTGCGGCCAGCTGAGCGGCTAACGCATCCGCCGTTAGTGGGAGACCAGCGGGCCATGAGAAGCCCCGCTGCGTCAATTCTTGGGCAAATTGCGCGGCACGGGGCACTGCTAACTGGTTGGCCTGTAACCAAGCGGGATCTGCAAAGATTTCCTGGGGCGTCCCGCTCTTGACCAACTTTCCTTGACGCATCACGGCGACCTGTTCAGCGTAGGTCGCGACGTCTTCCATCTGGTGGGTAACCAGAACGATGGTCAGTCCCTGCTCCCGGTGTAATCGGTCGAACAAAGTCATCATTTCTTGCCGTCCCTGGGGGTCCAATCCCGCTGTCGGTTCATCCAGAATTAGGATCTGGGGATGCATCGCCAGGACGCCGGCAATGGCAACACGGCGCATCTGCCCTCCCGAAAGTTCGAAGGGCGACCGCTGAGCGTAGCTCTCATCCAGGCCGACTAGGTCCAGCATTTCGATAGCTAAGGCCGCCGCATCGGCGGGGGCCATTCCAAAATTTTGGGGACCAAACGCGATGTCTTTTTGAATCGTTTCCTCAAACAACTGGCTCTCCGGAAACTGGAAGACCATGCCAACGTGTCGCCGTAGCGGTTTAAGGTCAGCGTTAGTGGTCTGTGGCGTAATCGTGAAGTCATCAATGACTAACTCGCCACTGGTCGGCTTGAGCAGCGCGTTCAGCTGTTGAATCAGCGTGGACTTGCCACTCCCGGTATGGCCGATAATGGCTAGATAGCCGTGATCAGGCACCCGTAACGACACATCGGTCAACGCGGCCGTGGCTAACGGGGTGCCCGCTTGGTAGGTATAGCTTACGTGTTTAAACCAGATTGACACAACCACGCCTCCATTTCTTCAGTCGTGAGATAACCGTCAGGTGGGGTAATCCCCCGCACACGCAAGGCGGCCGCCAGCTTCGCCGTGAAGGGCACGTCGAGTCCCAGCTCAACTAACCGTTCCCCTTGCGCAAAAATTGTTGCCGGTGGTGCTTCCTGAATCAGCCGCCCATCGTTTATGACCAGAAGTCGGTCCGCATTCGCTGCTTCATCAATGTCGTGGGTAATCGAAATAATCGTCAGGTGTTGTTCTCGGTGCAACTCACGTACCAAGGCCAACATGTCTTGGCGTCCTTGAGGATCGAGCATGCTAGTGGCCTCATCGAGAATCAAAATCTGCGGTGCAATGGCGACGACCCCGGCCAGGGCCACCCGCTGTTTCTGTCCACCGGAGAGCGAGCTAGGCTCACGGGTCGCAAAATCAGCCATGCCGACCCGTTGAAGGGCGTCTCGGACCCGAGGCAACATCTCGTCACGCGAAATCTGTCGGTTCTCCAAGCCAAAGGCAACATCATCTTCAACCGTGGCACCAACGAATTGATTATCGGGATTTTGAAAGATCATACCAATCTGTTCGCGGACCTGCCAGACCGTTTCGGGCGATAGTTGAATTCCTCCCACGGTGACCGTCCCCTCCGTAAACGGAAGTAGACCATCGATTGCGCGAGCCAGGGTCGATTTACCACTCCCGTTGTGACCGACGATGGCGAGCCACTCACCACGGTGCACATCAAAAGTGACCTGCTGTAAGGCCGGCCGGTCCCCGCTATCGGGATATTGATAGGAAAGTTGTTGCACCTCAATAATATTATCCATTCGCGTTCAGTCTCCCTGTAAAAAGTCACCGCTAATTATACCAGAGAATCCGGCTTAAGCGTAGTTTTCAGCCACGACGCCCGTCTTAGACCACCTGAGCAGTGTTCAAATTTTATGTACAAAAAAATCACTAACGAACCAGCGGCGCTGAGGCAAATGCCCCCATTCAAGCTAGACTCGGGGATAACCCATCATCATAACGCTCTATACCACATGGTCCTAGTGATTTATGTGTTACCTATTACCGCACTTAAGGGAGTGCGACCGGCCCGAAAACATTGCCAATCGAAAGATTAGTCAACGAATTCCAAGATAGCCATTGCAGCGCCATCACCGCGACGAGGCATCGTCTTTAAGATCCGCGTGTAACCACCGTTACGATCCGCGTACTTCGGTGCTAAGTCGCTGAACAACTTTTGCAGAGCAGAAGTAACTTTGATGTCATCGCCATCTTCTTGAACATCTGCAACCACGTTACGAACGAACGCAGCAGCTTGACGCCGGGCGTGCAAGTCGCCTTGCTTACCTAACGTAATCATCTTGTCGGCAGTCTTACGAACTTCCTTGGCACGTGCTTCAGTCGTTTCGATCCGACCGTTTAAGATTAAACTAGTGGTCAAGTCGCGAAGCAATGCTTTACGTTGAGAACTAGTCCGTTGTAATTTACGGTAACTCATAACCAGAAACCCTCCTTTGAGTGTCTAAAATTAGTCTTCTTTCCGAAGTGACAAACCGAGATCGGCTAACTTTGCCTTAACTTCTTCCAGGGACTTGCGACCCAAGTTACGAACCTTCATCATGTCCGCTTCCGTCTTGTTGGTCAATTCTTGAACCGTGTTGATACCAGCACGCTTCAAACAGTTGTAAGAACGAACTGACAAGTCGAGCTCTTCGATGGTCATCTCAAGCATCTTTTCCTTGTGAGTCTCTTCCTTTTCAACCATGATTTCAGCATTCTTCGCTTCGTCCGTTAAATCAACGAACATCGCTAAGTGCTCCGTCAAGATTTTGGCAGCCAATGAAATGGCCTCGCTAGGATTGATTGAACCATTCGTCCAAACATCCAGGGTCAATTTGTCGTAGTCAGCCCGTTGGCCAACCCGTGCATTCTCTACTTGGTAGTTAACCCGTTCGATTGGGGTGTAAATGGAATCAACGGCTAAAACACCAATTGGCATTTCAGTGTTCCGGGCTTTGTTTTCATCTGCGGAAACATAGCCACGGCCCTTGTCCGCTGTCATTCGCATGTGGAAGGTTGCCCCGTCAGCGACCGTCGCAATGTACAGGTCTGGGTTCAACACATCAACATCCGCCCCTGCGACGATATCACCGGCAGTGACCTGTGCAGGTCCCTTGACGTTGATCTCCATCGTTTCTTCCTGATCATCGGCGCCATTAAGCTTCAACGCAATCTTCTTGACGTTCAAGATAATCTGCGTGACGTCTTCAACGACGCCTTCGATGGTCGAAAACTCATGCAGAACCCCGTCGATTTGAATGCTGGTAACGGCTGCACCAGGTAATGACGAAAGTAGAATTCGACGTAAGGAATTTCCTAAGGTAGTTCCGTAACCACGTTCGAGTGGCTCGACAATGAACTTGCCATAGTTGCTACTTTCATCAATTTTATGAATGTTAGGCTTTTCAAATTCAATCATTCTTATCGTTTACCCCTTTCAAACCGCGTTGAGCTCCTATAAGCTAATCCAATCATGAAGGTAGCCTTCATAAATGAAATACTCACTTAGACCCGACGACGCTTTGGAGGACGAGTACCGTTATGTGGCACTGGCGTTACATCGCGAATAGCGGTAACTTCGATTCCAGTAGCCTGGATGGCACGGATAGCAGCTTCACGTCCTGAACCAGGACCCTTAACAGCAACTTCAACTGCCTTAACACCGTGTTCCATAGATGCCTTAGCAGCTGCTTCAGCAGCCATTTGTGCGGCGAATGGCGTTGACTTCCGACTGCCCTTGAAACCTAAGGCACCGGCAGATGACCAAGCGATCGCGTTTCCTTGAACGTCCGTGATCATGACTAAAGTATTGTTAAACGTAGCATGGATGTGCGCAACACCGGCTTCAATATTCTTCTTGACCCGACGCTTGCGACTAGTTCTTTTAGTAGCCATAAAAGTTTTAAACCTCCCTTACTTAATGAATTACTTCTTCTTCCCGGCAATCGATACGGCTTTACCCTTACGAGTGCGGGCGTTGTTCTTGGTATGTTGACCGCGAACTGGCAAACCGCGACGGTGACGCATTCCACGGTAAGAACCCATTTCTTGTAAGTTCTTGATGTTCAGGCTAACTTCACGACGTAAGTCACCTTCGACCTTGTACTTGTCGACTTCGGCACGAACCTTGTCTTCTTGGTCTGGCGTTAAATCGCGAACCCGGACACCTTCGTCGACACCAGCATCAGCAACAATCTTGTGCGCCGTGTTGATACCAATTCCGAAAATGTAGGTCAAACCATAAGCGATACGCTTATCACGTGGTAAATCCACTCCAGCAATACGTGGCATTACTTGCACCTCCTATAAATTAAAATTACTTACCCTGGCGTTGTTTGTGCTTAGGGTTGGCAGAGCAAATGATCATTACTCGACCCTTACGCTTGATAACCTTGCAGTGTTCGCACATTGGCTTAACTGATGGTCTTACTTTCATGATAACCCTCCTACTTCTGTC
>DXGJ01000021.1 GCA_019113985.1 Candidatus Levilactobacillus faecigallinarum | reverse complement strand
GAATGATCACCAACTGTCGTCCCCCGGTTCGCATCAGCCGGGGCAGGGCATCGAAGACGGCTTGAAACCGGGTGCCGCCCCCACCAACACGCTGACGGACCGTTACCCGTCCGGTCAAGCGTTGGCGTGCCTGCAGATGAACCACCGTGTCAAACGGATACACCGTCACTGGTGCCGGGTAGATGGCCAACAGACTAGCCAGTTGGCCCAACAGGTAACCAATTTCCCGGTTACCCATCGACCCCGACTCGTCCACAAAAATCTGAATCGTTTGCCAAGTCGCCGTGGTCTGTCCGGGTAACTCCATCCGCCAGGGCTGGCGCCGATTGAACCGGCCATACGCTGGCTGACGCCCCGTTGGCACCTGGCCCAGGTGGCGTTGGAGCCGCCCTCGCCAGTCTAACGGGTGTTGGGCCGGCGTTACCGTTAACGCCGCCTGAATGGCTCCTGGGAGGGTTCCCCGCTGCTTGGCCGACAGACTTTCGGCCGTGGTTCGCAGGACCTGTTGCCGCCATTGCTCGCGTTGAGCCGCATCCCCGTCGTTAGCAGCCTGCCACCCTTGATGGTCATCACTGACAGTCGCAGCCTGTACCGTCCGCGCCCAGCGGTCGGCTGACGCCCCTACAGGGGTGGGGCCTCGCCGGGTAAGGTGGTGGCCCGACCGCGCCGACATTCGCCATTGCCGGAGTTCTCGCCAGTAGACGGCCGAATCCGCTCGCCGCGGCAGCGACCGTCCCATCATATCTTGTAACCTACGACTGGTCATCGCGCCCGCTGGTAGGTCCGTTAAATAATCGTTGACCGCCGCATCGGTCGCCCACCGCACCAAGGCCGCCTGTTGGGGCGCCTTAAGTGCCGTGGCGTACCGCGTGGGGTGTTGCCACACCAGGTGCAGCACCGTGTGGCGGAGCATCGCCAACCACTGAGCCCCCGTCCACCGACTGGCCGCTAATGCCCCTGGTGACAACCGAAGCTGCCACCCCGTCTTGGTCGGGGCTAACCCGATTGGTGCCAGCGCTGCCCCCATCGTAACGGTCAGCTGACTCAACACGCGACCATAAAACGGGTCGTGTTCCAACAGATACATCACGGCATCCTGGTAGACCTGCTGGGTCGCCGCCGTTTGGCCGGGACCCGTCACGGTCGCTAGCCGCCGTAAGCTTGCCGTCAAACTGACCATGGCTACACCTCGATTTGACTGCCGCGTTGACCGATATCAGTCAACGTCTGGTACAGCCGCCCCACCGCCGGATCGTTTAAAGCACCATGGAGGGCCTCTAGGAGGTCCTCCGCTTGAGCCAATTCCCGGGCCAGGGCAAACTGACCATCGGGCGCACAAGCCAGTAGCGCCGCCGTAAATCGAGTTGCCGTTGGTCCCTGGGTCAGTGGCCAATCCGTTTGGTCAGCGATTGCCAGGGACAAGACGTGTTGTTGTTGCGCGGCCGGCAGCGCCGTAAACCGCGTCACAGCGGCGGTATCCGTATAGAGTTGATCGACCGTCATCACCGGTCGTTGCTGGGCGACAACCCCCGCGAAGGCGGTTCCCACCACAACGCCCAGATTCCCCTGCAACAGCTCACGGACAATTGCCGTTTGTTGCAACAGGTCCTGCCGGGAAAGTTCCCGTAACAGCGACGAGACCCGCGCCCACGCACGCGGCGTCGGTAGCAGGTCTGCGTCTTGGTCATCTGAAGTTGGCGCCGTAAACAGGTCGGCTGGATTCTCGGTCAGGTAATCAATTACCAGCTGAGAAATGCGCGGTTGCCCATTTACCGATGCTTGGGCCCAGTCGAGCCAGGTCGGCACATCGGCCCGTAAGACCAGTCGGGTGGTCCGGTCGGCAATCGCCGCATCCCCCGGCGTCACGCCATAATGGCTATCGGCGAATCCCCGCATAGTCGCGTCAGGGTTCTCCGCCAGAATCAGGCGGACCTGTTGGGGTAAGTGCAGGCTATTGATCTGCCGTTGCAACACCAGGTTCATCAGTTCGCTCTGGACTGCCTGGGTTCCCCGGTTGAATTCATCTAGGAACCAAATAATCTCCTGATCCGGGTGGGCCTCGGCGTACCGAATCATTGCCACCAGCGTGTGGGAGTAGCCAAATTGCACGTCGGCCAGGGTCCCGTAATCCTTGGTTTGAATGAAGGAATCCGCCGTCAACGGCGGCACGGGAATCACCAGGTCGCCCTTTTCGACCAGGCTGACCACCGTGGTGAACAGCTTGGCATGTCGTTGCCGAGCCAGGTCAGCGACTAACGCGGACTTGCCGATACCGGCCTCACCAACGATGGTCGGCACATGACCACTTGCTAGGACCACTTGGGTGGCCTGCAGACACTCGGGATAGGTTAACGCCACTGTGAAGACCTCCTCAAAAATTTCGTTGGTCTTATTTTAACACGCGGCGTTGGAAGAACTTAACGATTTCAACAATCACGACCATCAGAATCCCGGCAATAGCCACAACGGCCCACTGCGCCGCCGTCAGAGCCGTTACGTGGAAGATGCCGTTTAAGCCCGGTACCAGAATCGTCATCGCCAATAATCCAAAGGCAATCAGAATGGCCCAGTTGAAGAACTTATTATGCCACAGGCCAACCTTAAAGATGGACCCGTGAATCGACTTGGAGTTGAAAGCGTGGAAGAGTTGAATCAGGCCTAAGGTCACGAACGCCATGGTCAGTGCGTCGGCGTGGGCCAGGTCGGCCGCCTGATGGACGGGGTAGGTGATGGCAAACCAGTAAACGCCTAACGTTAACAGGCCTTCCAGAAGTCCCTGGTAGATGATGCCACTCAGGACCCCGCCGGAAAAGAAGTTCGAGCGCCGGCCCCGCGGTGGTCGTTTCATCAGGTTCTGTTCCAGTGGTTCGATTCCCAACGCAATGGCGGGCAAGGTGTCGGTTACCAGATTGATCCACAAGATGTGGACTGGCGCCAAGATCTGCCAGCCAAGCATGGTCATCATGAACAGTGTCAAGACTTCCCCCAAGTTAGCGGATAACAGGTACTGAATGGCCTTCTGGATGTTCGCAAACACCTTCCGACCCTCCTCAACGGCCACCACGATGGTCGCGAAGTTATCGTCGGCCAAGACCATGTCACTGGCTCCCTTGGCAACTTCGGTCCCGGTAATCCCCATGCCGATTCCAATATCGGCGGCCTTCAAGGCGGGGGCATCGTTGACCCCATCCCCGGTCATCG
Organism: Candidatus Levilactobacillus faecigallinarum; assembly: GCA_019113985.1. Lineage (GTDB taxonomy): Bacteria > Bacillota > Bacilli > Lactobacillales > Lactobacillaceae > Levilactobacillus > Levilactobacillus faecigallinarum. The sequence goes on along the minus strand of DXGJ01000021.1, from coordinate 15,857 downwards.
CCACGACCTTGCCTTGCTTTTGCCAAGCATTCACGATGCGGACCTTGTGCTCCGGCGCGACCCGCGCGTACACGGCAAACTCACTGACCCGCTTCTGGAAGGTAGACTCATCCATCTGGTCCAGTTCAGCTCCAGTCAGAACTGCCTGGGTCTCACCCGCCTGGATGATACCCAAACGCGTGGCAATTGCTGCGGCGGTATCACGGTGGTCACCCGTAATCATGATAGGCCGAATACCGGCACCTTGTGCCTCGGCGACAGCCTGCGCCACCTCCGGCCGTTCAGGATCAATCATCCCCACCAAGCCAGCAAAAGTCAGGTCCTGTTCAGCCGTTTCAGTGGTCAAGGGGTCTGGTACTGCCGTCACGACGCGGTAAGCAAACCCCAGAACCCGGATGGCCTGAGTCGCCAGTTCGTGGTTCACGTCCAGAACATGTTGCCGGGCGGCGGTTGCCAACGGGGTAACCGCCCCATTTAAATCGACCTGGGTCACCCGCTTGAGAAGTTCATCCGGCGCCCCCTTCACGGCAATCAGGAAGCGACCATCGCTCAGTGGGTGCACCGTGGTCATCAGTTTTCGTTCAGAATCGAACGGAATTTCGGCGACCCGGGGCAGGCTTTCTAACGTTTGTGCAACGGGAAATTTCCGGTCCAACTGATACTGCACTAGGGCCGTTTCCGTCGGGTCCCCCGCCAGGGTTCCGTCGGCGAGTTGCTGCGTGTCGTTACTGAGAATCATGACCCGGGCCAACGGGTCGTCCGTGGTTAAGGGGTCGTCGGCTGCGGCCATTAATTGACCATTTTGGTAAACCTGTTCCACGGTCATCTTATTTTGGGTCAGCGTCCCGGTCTTATCCGAGGCGATGATGTCGGTACTCCCCAAGGTCTCCACCGCAGGTAGTTTCCGAACCAAGGCGTGACGCTTCGCCATCCGCTGGGTTCCCAACGCTAAGGTAATCGTCACAATAGCCGGTAACCCTTCCGGAATCGCGGCCACGGCCAAGGAAATGGCTGTCAGGAGCATATCGACCACGTTGGCCGTCCCCCGCCAGAGGCCTAAACCAAAGACCACTGCGGCTATCACTAAGATCAGCACGGTCAGGGCCTTCCCTAATTGCACCAAGTTGGCCTGGAGCGGCGTGGTGGTCTCATCGGCAGCCTCTAACATCCCGGCGATTCGACCGACCTCGGTCCCCATCCCCGTCGCAATCACGACCCCGGTCGCCCGGCCGTAGGTTACGTTACTGTTCATGAACGCCAGATTGGTCCGGTCGCCCAGTCCCAGGTCGGCGGCGGTCAGCACCGCCGCCGTCTTCTCGACCGGAACGGATTCACCGGTCAACGCGGACTCCTCGACCTTCAGGCCCGCAACTTCAACCAGTCGTAGGTCGGCGGGTACCACGTCACCGGCTTCCAGGAGGACCTGGTCACCGACCACTAAGTCGTCACTCTTGACGGTCAAGATTTGGCCGTCCCGGCGGACTTTCGCGTTTGGCGCCGCCATCTCCTTTAAGGCGTTGATAGCCTCTTCCGCCTTGGCCTCCTGAAAGACGCCGAAGACGGCGTTTAAGATAACCACCAATAAAATAATTACGGCGTCGACGACCTCACCAGTCAAGCCGGCCACCAGGGCGGCAACCAGCAGGACCATGATCATCAGGTCCTTGAACTGACTCATAAAGCGTTGCAGTAATGAAGTCTTTTTCTGTTGATTCAACGCATTCTTGCCATTTTTAGCCAGACGTTCCTGCGCAGCCGCCGGGGTCAGTCCCCGGTCAGTCGTTTGGAGTTGTTGATAAATCTCGGTAACGGTTTGTTGATATGCTCGGCGTTGTGCCATGCTTGTTCCTCCTTGAATGCTAGTCACCCGTACCGCGGGGTCTCATTTTCCGGTAAAAGAAAATGAGACCTACGCACGGACACAAAAAAATGTGAACGCACATAAGTCTCACTATTTAAGATAATCCCGGAACGTCTTCTTGCTGACGAGATTATCGCAGTTTTTTATTCTGCCAGTTACTCCCTTATGATTGTAAAGTTAGTATACCGGAATTTTCTGAAAATGTCACTCAGAATTACTTCTTACGTTTTTTACTCTTCAAGCGTTTCCGCTTATTCTTCTTCATTTGACGCGACATCCGGTTCATGGCCATCTTCTGCATCCGACCACCCAGGCCACCGCCCATACCGGCTTGGCCCATCATCTGTTCCATGCCGGACATGTTGCCCTTGGAGACCTGGTTCATCATCTTCTTCATCTGACCGAACTGCTTAATCATCCGGTTGACTTCGTGAATCGGTCGGCCGGAACCAGCCGCGATTCGCCGCCGCCGTGACGGGTTCAAGACGTCGGGATTGGTCCGTTCCTCGGGCGTCATGGAGTAGACCACGGCCTTCAGGTGACCCATATCCTTGGGATCGACCTGGACGTTCTTCATGGCCGGATTGTTGGCCATACCAGGAATCATTTTCATCAGTTCATCCATTGGACCCATCTTCTGAATTTGATCCAGTTGGTCGATAAAGTCATTGAAATCAAAAGAATTTTCCTGAATCTTCTCGGTTAATTCTTGGGCCTGCTTGGCGTCGTATTCCTTCTGGGTCTTTTCGATCAGCGATAGCATATCGCCCATCCCCAAGATTCGGGAGGCCATCCGATCGGGATGGAAGACGTCCAATTGGGTCATCTTTTCACCCTGACCAATGAATTTGATTGGCTTCCCGGTGACGGCCCGAATCGACAGCGCCGCCCCACCCCGGGTGTCACCATCCAACTTGGTCAGGACGACCCCGGTGACGTCCAACTTGTCGTTGAACCCTTCGGCGGTCGCCACGGCGTTTTGCCCGGTCATGGCATCGACCGTCAACAGGATTTCATCGGGGTGCGCTAGGTCCTTGATTTCAGCCAATTCATTCATCAGCTGCTCATCAATTTGCAGGCGCCCGGCGGTATCGATGATTACGTAGTCGTTATGGTGTTCTTCGGCTTCAGCTAACCCCTGCCGGACAATTTCGACGGGGTTGACGTCGGTGCCCAGTTGAAAGACCGGCACGTCGATACTATCCGCCACCTGGACCAATTGGTCGATGGCGGCTGGCCGGTAAACGTCGGCCGCAATCATTAATGGCCGCGCCCTTTCCTCATTCTTCAGGCGTAAGGCCAGCTTGCCAGCCGTGGTGGTTTTCCCGGCCCCTTGAAGCCCAACCATCATGATAATGGTTGGAATCTTGGCAGACTTGTTCAGGGGAACGGCTTCTTCCCCCATGGTCTTGGTCAGCTCATCATCAACGATCTTCACGATCTGTTGGGCGGGGTTTAAACCTTCGAGGACGTCGGCCCCCATCGCCCGGTCGCGGACCTGCTTCACAAAGTCCTTGACCACGGTAAAGTTAACGTCGGCTTCCAGTAAGGCCAGCCGAATCTCGCGCATGGTCTCCCGTAAGTCACTTTCGGAAACTTTCCCTTTGCCTCGAAGTTTCCGCATTGCATTTTGTAGTCGTTCGGTTAATCCTTCAAACGCCATAAAGCTTGCCACCTAACTTTCATTGTTCTTCTAAGTTTTCTAGCCCCGCAACCAGACGATTGAGCGTTGCGTCGTGCGGATAATGGTCCTTCACGTACGACTGAATCTCATCGGCCTGTTGGTTACGTTCGGTAAATTCCTGATAGAGATGCAGCTTGGCCTCGTAAGATTCCAGAATCTTCTCGGTCCGCCGCAGGTTGTCGTAGACCGCCTGGCGACTCACGTTGAACTCCTCGGCAATCTCACCCAAGGAATAGTCATCACCATAGTACAACTGCATATAGTTGTTTTGCTTCGCGGTCAACAACGGTTGATAGAACGCAAAGAGGGAATTGATGCGATAGTTTTTTTCCAGCTCCATAACCGTTCCTCCTCATAGTTACACACTCTATTAGAGTACCGATTTTTGGCGGGTTCGTCAATTTTTTTCACACATCACCGCCATTTCCCCCCAGCGCACGCAAAAACACGCCAACTACGAGCCTCTGCTCCTAGTTGACGTGCTCTTCTGAATAGCAGCGTCACTTATTTTTTATCCAATGCCGAAACGTCGATCAGCCCCTTGAATAACCCATAAACAAATTCGTTCGGGTCAAATGGTCGCAGGTCATTAATCTGCTCGCCAAGGCCGATAAACTTCACGGGCACGTGGAGCTCGTTGCGAATTGCCAGAACGATCCCCCCACGGGCGGTCCCGTCCAACTTGGTCAGGACAATCCCCGTTACGTCGGTGGATTCCTTGAACAACTTGGCCTGTGTCAAGGCGTTCTGCCCGGTCGTGGCATCCAGCACCAGCAAAACCTCGTGTGGTGCCGTGGGAATCTCACGGGTGATAATGCGTTTCATCTTGGCCAGCTCATTCATCAGATTGACCTTATTCTGCAGCCGACCCGCGGTGTCCACGAACAGGATGTCGTAGTTCTCGTTCTTGGCTTTTTGGACCGCATCAAATACCACGGCCGCTGGGTCAGACTGAGGCTGACCCTTCACGATATCCACGTCGCCCCGTTCGGCCCAAACGTTCAGTTGTTCGGTCGCCCCGGCCCGGAAGGTATCCGCCGCTGCCAAGAGGACCTTTTTCCCCGCCTTGTGGTACCGGTTGGCCATCTTCCCAATGGTGGTGGTCTTGCCGACCCCGTTGACCCCGACAAACAGGATCACGGTCGGTCCCTCCGGTGCCACGTTCAATGCCGTCGATTCCTCGTTGCTGCCGGCCTGGTCGTAAATTTCAACCATCTTCTCGACAATGACGTTTTGAACGTCCTTCGAACTCTTGGCGTTCTGTAACTTGACCTCATCGCGCAGCTCATCGCTTAGCTTAACGGCCATGTCAAACCCAACGTCGGCCCCAATCAAGGTTTCCTCCAAGTCATCGAAAAACCCCTCGTCGACGTGCCGGAAATTGGCCAGCAATGCGTTCAGCCGTTCGCCAAACGTGTGCCGGGTCTTCTCGAGTCCCTTGTCGTAGAGCTGTTCATCAGTTTCTTCCGGCTCTGTAGGTTCTGTAGGCGCTGATGTCTCTGATGCTTCTGGTGCTTCTGGTGCTTCTGGTGCCTCCGACGTCGATGCCCCGGATTCATCACCGACCGTCATCGTTGACGCCGCTTCGTCAGATGCACTGGCCGCACTAGCCACGGACACCCGCACCGAAGCGCTGGTGTCCACGGAAACCGAGGCCGCCTGGCTGGCAGCCACTTGATCACTCACGGATGCCTCGCTTACGGCGTCCACAGTGCTGGTTGGCTCATCGGCCGGTGCCGGGGCTGCCGTTGCCGACGCCTCTACCGTGACGGTACTGGTCGACCCCTCAGTCGGTTCGTTGGTCAATGAGACCTCTGGTGTCGGTGGTTCGACCTGACTGGTCACGCTGGTCAGATCACTGGCGGCACTAGCCGTTGACGTACTGGTCGATGCGCTGGTTGCCGATTGATCGATTTGGCTAGCCGCACCGCTGGTGGTCGACGCTGTACTCTCTGAGGTCGCGTCCGTAGGTTCACTAGTCGGCTTCTTGGCACGCCGACGGAAAATATCAAATAATCCCATTATGCTTACTTCCCTTCCGAAGTGGTTTGCTGGTCAAGATCCACGGTGACCATCTTGGACACCCCGGACTCCTGCATCGTTACCCCATACAAGACATCTGCTTGCACCATGGTCTCCTTACGGTGGGTGATAACGATAAATTGTGTTTGATCCTGGAACGTGTGGATGTAGCGGGCAAACCGGGTTACGTTGGCCGGGTCTAGCGCCGCTTCCACCTCATCCAAAATACAGAACGGCACGGGTTGGACCTGCAAGATGGCGAATAATAAGGTAATCGCCGTCAGCGCCCGTTCTCCCCCCGACAACAGCCCCATATTCTGGAACTTCTTGCCCGGTGGCTGCGCCATAATGTCGATGCCAGTGGTCAGGAGGTCATCCGGATCGGTCAGCACCAACTTCGCCGTTCCACCGCCAAACATCTGCCGGAACGTCTGGGTAAACTTCGCGGCAATCTGGTCAAAGCTAGCCTTGAACCGTTCTTTGACCTGGCCATCCAGCTCAGACATGGTCGCTGTCAACTGTGCCTTGGCGGTCAACAGGTCGTCCCGTTGGCCCGTTAAGAAGTCGTAGCGTTCCCGCACGTCTTTGTACTCGTCGATGGCGTTCAGGTTGACGGTCCCAATCTCAGCCAATCCCCGCTTCAAAAGCTTCAGCTGGACCGCTAACTCGTCGGCTGGTAAGTCACTGACATCCTGTTCAGCCGCAGCTAAGCTTAGGTGATAAGTCTCGGAGAGCTGGTTCTGTTGTTGATCGATTAGGGCCACCAACCGAGCCTGCTTGACCTGGGCAGCCTGTAAATCATCGTTGGCCACCTGGAGCAGGTCGTTGGTCCGGTCATTCTCCTGTGTGGCCTGGGCCGTCTGATCGTTGAGATGCGCTAGCTGGTCGTTGACCGTCGTCAGTTGCGCCTGAATCTGGTCACTCGCCGCCTGGGCCGCAACCAACTGTTTCTGAGCGGCCGCTGGTGTCAACGCCTTGCTGGCCGTTAAATCCCGTTGTTGCGCTTGAACTTGCGCTAAATCATGCTGAGCCGTCTGCTGCTGAGCTACCCGTTCTGCACGCGAACGCTTTTGTTGTTGCAGACGCTCCTGGGCTCCCGCTAACCAAGTCTGTTTCGACGTCAAGACTTCGCGCTGGCTAGACTGTTGGGTGGTCACCATCTTGATTTGCGCCTGTAAAGCTTGCAACTGCTGCTCTTGTTCGGTGATTGTGGCCTCGCCTTGGGCAATCTGGTCAGCCAAGGCTGCCGATTGGGTGGCCTGGTCGCCACCAGTCGCCTGCTTGATTTCGAGTTGTGCTGCCTGTAACTGGCGCTTAGCCTGCGTCGCGGCTGTTTGGGCGGTCGCTACCTGGTCGTTTAGTTGGCGACTCTTGGGTTGCAGGTCGTTAATGGTCTGTTGAAGCGCTTGACTGCGGTCCTCGCTGGCCTGAACGGCCCGTTGTGCGGCCTGTGTCTTACGCTCTTGGTCTCGCAAACTCTCGTGCATGGTGGCTAGGCTGGCCTGGAGTTGTTGTAAATCCTGGCGTTGACGCAATACCGTGTTGTTGGCTTGCTTCGTCTGGCCCCCAGTAATGGCCCCGCTGGCGCTAATCACGTCGCCGGCCAAACTGACTACCCGGAACCGGTGATGCAGCTGTTGACTGATGGCCACGGCCGCATCCAGATCCTGCGCAATCAGGGTGGTCCCCAATAAGTAGTCCAAGATGACTTGCGCACGTTGATCGATTGTGACCAGCTCGCTACCAACCCCCAGGAACCCCGGGACGTTGTCTAGCGACCGGCGCGTCCCCGCGTCCAACCGGCGTCCCCGAACCGTGGTGACCGGCAAAAAGGTCGCTCGGCCGACGCGGTGTTCCCGTAAATAACGGACTGCCGCCTTAGCGGTAGCTTCATCGGCCACCACCACCTGCTGTAGCTGACCACCTAGGGCGTACTCAACCGCGGTGGTGTAGTCCTTGGGCACTTGGAGCAACTCGGAGACCGCTCCGATGAGACCGGAAAACTGCTCGCGTTGTCGCAAGATGCCTTGAACGCCACGATAAAAGCCCCCATACTCGGCCGCAGCGGCCTGTTGACTGGCCGCCTTGGTCTTGGCACGCTGATAAACCTCTAGGGCCGCCTGCCAGTTATGCTGGAGCTGCCGGTAGGTCTTTTGAGCTGCCTGGTGTTGGCCAGCCTCCTGGTCATAGGCCTGCTCAGCCTGCGTTAACTGGTCCCGTAAGGCCGTGGCCCGCTGCTGCAACGCATCCACCTCAGCTTGGGCTGTCTGCGCCGTTTGGGTCAACGCACCCAACTGGGTCGTCAGCCGCTGACTGCGTTGGGTCTGCCGCTCGCGATCCTGTTGCAGATATTGCTGCTGGTTCCGCCAATTAGCGACCTGTTGTTTCTGGTCGAAGTAAGCTGTTCGTAACTGTTCTAACTGCTCACGCAAGTCGGCAATTCGCTTCTCAGCGGTCTCAGCCTGAAGTTCCTTGATTTCTCGTTGACAGACTTTAATTTGTTGCTGCAGCTCCGTCAGGGAAGCCTTCGCCGCCGTCAGGTCCTGTGCCAACTGGTCCAACTGATTCGTCAACGTCTGGGCCTGCGCGGCGAGCTCGTCGCGCTTCGCCGTCTGGTTACGCCGCTGTTCCGCCGACAGGTTCACTTGTCCCTGACACTGTTCGACTCGTTGCGTCGCCGCCACCAGATCATCTTGGAGCTGGTCCTTTTTAGCCAACAACGTCGTTTGCCGGGTGGTCAGCTCTGACACGACCATCTGTTGGTGCCGTTGGGCCGCTTGGTGCGTCTTGACCTGAGCCTGCTTCTGTGACACTTGGTCGTCCACGGTGGTCTTCTGGTCGAGCTCGGTATGGAGTTGGCGCACCAACTGGGTCCGGTCCAACACCGCAAACTTGCGCTTCTGGTCCAGATAATCTTGCGCCAAGTTACTCTGTTCCTCAAGGGGTTCTAGGCGACCTTCGAGTTCGGCAATAATGTCTTCGACCCGGTGTAGGTTGCCCATGGTCTCTTCAAGCTCTCGCTGGGCAGTCTCCTTATGCTTCCGGTACTTATAAACGCCGGCGACTTCCTCAACGATGTTGCGACGATCTTCTGGCTTGCTGTTGAAGATGGCCTCGACCCGTCCTTGGGAAATGATGGAAAATGAATCCTGCCCCATCCCCGAATCCATCAAAAGTTCGGTGATGTCTTTCAACCGACAGGTCTGTCCGTTCAACAGGTATTCACTCTCACCCGTCCGGTACAGCACCCGACTAATGGTCAACTCGGTGTAGGCACTCTTCAGGTAGTGATCACTGTTATCCAGGGTAATCGCCACGGCCGCCCGGTTGAGGGCGTGCCGATCGGTCGACCCACCAAAGATAACGTCGGGCATCTTACTGCCCCGTAAGCTCTTAGCGGACTGTTCCCCTAATACCCACCGAACGGCTTCAGCAATGTTACTTTTACCGCTACCGTTGGGGCCGACGATGCCGGTCATTCCCGGCAAAAAGTCAATCCGGGTCTTGTCCGCAAAGGATTTGAACCCGCTAATTTCTAATGTCTTTAACCGCATCGTTCGTCATCCTTACTCTGCTTTCAAATTTTCCAGGGCGTGGCGGGCGGCATTCTGCTCCGCGTGCTTCTTGGAGTGCCCCGTCCCTTCGCCCAGGAGTTTGTCGTTGACGTAAACGGCCACCTTAAAGGCTAGGTCGTTATCCGGTCCCTGCTCGGAGACCAGTCGGTAATCGATGTCCACGGCACCGTGTTTTTGGACCAGCTCCTGAAGCTCGGTCTTGTGATCAAAAAACTCATCGAAGCGCCCCTCATCGATCTTGGGGAAGACCACCTGGGTCACAAATTTGACCACGGCATCCTCGCCCTGATCCAGGTACAACGCGCCGATAAACGACTCGAAGATATCACATAACAGAGAGTCCCGTTGCCGTGCTTGCGCCTTTTCCTCACCCTTACCCAGTCGGATATACTGGTCAAAGTGACACTCACGCGCAAAACTAGCAAAGCTGACCTCGTTGACCATCGCTGCCCGTAGGCGGGTCAACCGTCCCTGGGGCATCTCCGGGAAACGTCGGTAGATGTAATTTGAGACCACCAACTGCATCACGGCATCCCCTAAAAACTCGATTCGTTCGTAGAACTTCAGCCCCTGATTCGGGTGTTCGTTCACATAGGACGCCTGGGTAAAGGCCTCGTCCAGTAAGGATTGGTCTTCGATATGGATGTTAAAATTAGCGGCTAATTCCTGATTTAATCCAGCTATCACGTACAATTCCTCGTTTCTTTTGTTTAGATTGAAAAAGCCCGGGACGAAAGGTTGCGGCCCGGACTCGCTCAGTAACTATTTTTGTTCTTGATGGGCGACAATGTAGTCAACCACTTCACCAATGGTCGTCAATTTCTCGGCATCTTCGTCGGAAATCTCGGCGTTAAACGTATCTTCGAGCTCCAGGACAAACTCGACGAAATCGATTGAATCCGCGTCTAAGTCCTGCTTGAAGTTCAGTTGCTCGTTGATCTGGTCACGGTCGACTTCGAATCGATCCGCAATGATGTCTGCAATCTTGTCAAAAATTTCTGATCTCGTCATTTATTATCCCTCACTCACAGTATTCATTAGTAGTCTAACCGTTTTAACGAACCTTGTCTAGCAGATTCTTACTGCTACTTCAGGGTTTCCTTCAACGCCGCCATCTGCTCAGCGTGTTGGTTAAAGTACGTAACTAACTGGTTGGCACTATCGGTCGCCAACAACTCACGAATTTGGCCAATCGTGTTCTTGACCGTTGCCGCCTTAGTCGACCCGTGGGTCTTGACCACGGGGGCCTTAAGGCCGAGCAGGACGGCCCCACCGTATTGTGAGTAGTCCATCGCCGCTTGCACGTTGTGGAAAACCGGTCGTAACAAGCTGGCCCCCAGCTTACCACCCAGGCCGCCGCTCATGATTTCACCCTTGATCAGCTTCAGCATGGACAGTGCGGTCCCTTCGATAGCCTTCAACGTGGCGTTGCCGGTAAAGCCGTCGGTCACGACCACGTCGGCCGCTCCGTTCAGCAATTCCCGAGATTCGACGTTGCCCACGAAGTTCAGGTCAGCCATCTGCGCCAGGGTGTCGTGAATGGCCCGGTGGTTCTTATCGCCCTTATCGGCTTCAGTCCCGTTATTCAGCAGACCAATGCGGGGATTATCGACGTGCATCACGGACTGGGCGTAACGTTGGCCCATGATGGCGTATTGAACCACGTTGAACGGCTTGGTGTCGGCGTTGGCCCCGACGTCCAGCATCACGAAGCTGGACTGGTCTGGCTTCTGCAACACAGGTAACGTGGTGGTCAATCCAGGACGATCAATGCCCTTGATGCGGCCCACAATCAGCAGGCCCGCGGTCAAAACGGCCCCGGTATTTCCAGCGGAGAAGAAAGCATCGGCTTCCCCATCGCGCACCGCCGTAGCAGCCATTACGATACTGGAGTTTTTCTTGCGCCGAACAGCGCGCACGGGTTCGTCACCCATGCCGATGACCTCTTCAGCGGGGACTAAGGTAATCCGGGTCGTGTCCTGTAAGAGGGGCTGGACCTTGTCCGGTTGGCCATACAGTAAGAATTCCAGGTCGGTATAGGCGTCGCGCGCCTGTTCGATTCCTTTAACGATTTCGTCGGGGGCGTAATCGCCCCCCATTGCATCAACGGCAATTTTCATCGGTCTAATCTCCTTTATTAATCCATGGTGGTGACTTGGTGCGCCGTGGTGCTCAGAAACGCCGCCACGGGCAGGTTGGCATCTTGGTTCTCCCAATCAGGGGTGGTCACAATCTCCTTGGCTGCCTGTTGGGCCGCGCTCAAGACGTTGATATCGGCTACGGGATCGCCGACCTTAAAGTCGGGCACCCCAGACTGTTTCTTACCCAAGACGTCACCAGCACCCCGTAACTCCAGGTCCTTTTGGGACAAAACGAACCCGTCGTTGGTGGTCGTCATGGTGGTCATCCGCTCGATGGCCAGCTGGTTCTTGGGGTCGGCAATCAGGATGCACCGGGACGCCTTCTTCCCCCGACCAACCCGGCCTCGGAGCTGATGCAACTGGGCCAGGCCAAAGTGATCGGCGTCGTAAATCATCATCAAGGTCGCGTTGGGCACGTCGACCCCAACTTCAATAACGGTGGTGGCGACCAGTACCTGGAACTCGTTGGCCTTAAAGGCCGCCATGATGGCGTTTTTCTCGTCATTTTTCATGCGACCGTGCAACAATCCCACCTTGTATTGGGGGTCGAACTGCTCCTTGAACCGTTCGTAGATGGCCTCGGCGTTCTTCATGTCGACCGCTTCGGACTCCTCAATCAGTGGTGTGACCACGTAGGCCTGCGACCCCGCCGCCAGTTCCGCCTTGACCTCAGTCAACATGCTGGGTTCCTGATTCGAGCGAATCCAGGTGGTCTGAATTGGCTGGCGGCCGGCCGGCAACTCATTGATCACGGAAACGTCCATCTCACCGTAGGCGGTAATTGCCAGCGTTCGGGGAATCGGCGTGGCCGTCATCGCCAGCACGTCCGGCTGGGCACCCTTCTGTCGCAAGGCCTGACGCTGATTGACCCCGAAACGGTGCTGCTCGTCAATGACTGCTAGACCCAAGTGGTGGTAATGGACCTCGGGTTGAATCAATGCGTGGGTCCCCACTACCAGGTTCACCTCACCGTTCGCAATCTGTGGCAGCAGGACCTTCCGGGCGGCGGGCTTGGTCGCCCCCGTCAAGAGGGCCACATTGACCGGGAAGTCGGCAAACAGCTTCGCTAAGTTATTTGCGTGTTGCTCGGCCAGAATTTCGGTGGGCGCCATCAGGACGGCCTGGGTGCCCGCGGTAATCGCCGCGTACATCGCAATGGCAGCCACCACGGTCTTTCCGCTCCCGACATCCCCCTGCAACAAGCGGTTCATGTGCACGGGACGTTTCAGGTCAAAACAGATTTCGTTGACCACTTTCTTTTGAGCACCGGTTAACTCGTAGGGCAAACTCCCAATAAACGCCTTGAGACGCGGTAAATCGTAGGCCAGTTCCTGACCGTTCAGTGTATGGTCCTGTTGCTTAACGATTTGCAGGCGCAACTCGAACAGAAAAAATTCCTCGAACTTCGCCGTTCGGCGGGCCGCCTGGGCCGCGTTGGCATCCGCTGGGAAGTGCATGTCATGAATCATCTCCCGGCGGTGCAACAACCGGAACTGATCGCGCAGTTTATCGGGAATTAGATCCACGATGACCGGCGAATAGGCCTCATAGGCCTGATTGACCAGCTTCTTGATGGTCGCCTGACGAATCTCCTTGTTCGCCGGGTAGATCGACCCCATGGCGCCGTTAGCGCTGGTCAGGAGCTTCATTCCCGACAGGCTCTGGCGCTTAGCGTCGAACCGGCCATAAACCACCAGCGACTTGCCGGCTTCAATCTGGTCGCGTAACCAGGGTTGATTAAAGAAGGTCACCGGAATGATGTTGTGGTCGTCCAGGAGCAGCCGGAAGTTCAGCCGGGTCTTTTTGTACCCGAACCGGGTCAGGACCGGTTCGGCCGCAACCGTTCCCTTAAGGGTCACCTTGGCCTGGTCGCTGAGTTCTGCGGGGTCCTTGGCCTGTAGGTCCTCGTAGCGAAACGGAAAATAGGTCAACAGGTCATTGATGTTCTCGATTTCCAGTTCCTTTAACGCCTGAACCCGCTTGGGGCCAACGCCGCTGAGCTGATCAACTGAATCGTTTAGACTCGCCATGATTCGGGCCTCCTTTCGCCAATAATCGTGAAAAAACGGGTCTGGAACATGACTTCCAGGCCCGCCTTCGTCGCCGAAAGACGTTGAACTGGTCCAACTGACAGTGCTGTCAATCGATCTAGTTACGCTTCGGGTCTGTTTCGTTTATTCAACGGAGATCAAGAATGGGTAAACCGGTTGGTCCCCTTCATGAACTTCCGTTTCGAGGTCGTCGTCTAACGCAGCGACCTGTTTTTGTAAGTCAGCGGCAACGTCCGCTGTGGTGTCGGCACCGTAAATAATCGTAACGATTTCACTATCATCATCCAGCATCGACTTGACGGTCTCGACCGCCGTCTGTAACAGGTCCGCTTCGGTCACCTTGATGGTCCCGTCCACGATACCCATGTAGTTGCCTTCTTTGATATCAAATCCATCTAACTGGGTATCCCGAATCGCATGGGTGACTTGGCCACTCTTGACCGTCTCCAGGTTATCTTCCATGGAAGCCTGGTTGTCATCCAGCTCAGCATCCGGGTTATAGCCCAACATGGCCGTCATCCCTTGGGACACGGTCTTGGCATGCACGATGGCTGTCGGAATATCCGCGACCTCAGCCGCTTGTTCGGCCGCTAAGAAGATATTCTTGTTGTTCGGGAGCACGATAGCGCGCTTGGCCTTGGACGCGTTAATAGCGTCCACGATGTCCTGCGTACTTGGGTTCATCGTTTGACCACCGTTGACCACGTGGGTCACACCCAGGCTCTTGAAGAGCGTCGCTAAGCCATCCCCAGCACAGATTGCGATGATGGCCGTCTCGGGTGCGGTTTCCGTCTCAACGGCCGCAGCTGGTGCCGCCGTCTCGGGGTCCTCATCGTGTTCGATGATGGTCTCCTGTTGCATCCGCATGTTGTCGACCTTGACCTTTGCCAGGTCACCGAACTCTTGGCCCCAGGCAATGACCTTGCCGGGGTGTTCGGTATGCACGTGGACCTTCACGATTTCGTCATCGTTGACCACCAGCAGAGAGTCTCCCAGGTCGGCCAGATACTTGTAGAAGGTATCGTAGTCGAAATCGTGATCAACCTGCTTACCGCGGCCAATCCGCACCATGATTTCGGTACAGTAGCCGTACTTGATGCTTTCAGGGTCGAGTTGGCCTTGAGCACTTTGGTGGTGTGCCGCGTCGATCATCTCGTCCATTTCAGCATCGTCTGGCTTGTATTCTTGGTTCTCGGAGACCCGTCCATTCAGGGAGTCATCGAAGGCTTCCAAGACAAAGGTCAGTCCTTGACCACCGGAATCCACGACGCCGACCTGCTTTAACACGGGTAAAAGGTCGGGAGTCGTCGCGAGGGCTTCCTTAGCGGCCTCGTGAACGGCGGCCATCACGACCAACACGTCATCGGACTCTTTAGCGGCGTTCAAGCCGGCCTGAGCCCCTTCACGAACCACCGTCAGGATAGTTCCCTCAGTCGGCTTCATGACCGCCTTGTAGGCCGTCTCGGCACCGGCAGCGAAACCATCGGCCAGGTCCTGGGCAGTCAAGACTTGCTTACCCGTCAATTTCCGAGAGAAGCCCCGGAAAATCTGGGAAAGGATGACCCCCGAGTTGCCCCGAGCACCCATCAATAAGCCCTTCGCAAGAGCGGCGGCTAAATCACCAACGGCAGTGCTGTCAGCATTCCGTTCATACTTAGCCCCACTTTGAAGGGACAGGCTCATGTTGGTCCCCGTGTCCCCATCGGGTACCGGGAACACATTTAATGAATTAATAAAATCAGCGTTTTGGTTTAGTTTTTGCGAGGCGGCCTGAACCATCTTACCAAACTCAAGATTAGTAATTTCTGTTACTTTCAACGAAGTATCCTCCTTGACTTTAGGTCGTCTGATTGGCTAGTCAGCCAACACCCGCACCCCTTGCACAACGACGTTCACTGAATTAGCGGTAACGCCGAGCATTGTTTCTAGGTTGTATTTGACTTTCGATTGAACGTTGCGGGAGACTTCGGAAATCTTGGTCCCGTAACTGACGATGACGTAAACGTCGATCGCAACGCCGTTGTCCTCTTGGCGGACAACGACCCCCCGTGCGTAGTTTTCGCGGCGGAGAATATCGTTCACGTTATCACGCAGTTGATTCTTGCTTGCCATGCCCACGACACCATAATTATCAGTCGCGGCACCCCCAACTACGGTCGCAATCACTTCATTGGTAATATCAATTGTTCCGTACTGAGTCTTAATCTTTACGGCCATGGAAATAGCCTCCTTATCAAAAGATAGAATCTTAACAGAGATTAATCTTACCACAACCCGCCCCAAAATAGAAATAGGAACACTGGAAAGCGGATTGCGGCGGCAATCACCTGTCAAGGGAAATTACTTGAAAGAAAATATTGCGTTCGACTAAAGAGTATGGTAAATTAGTCAGGTGAGTAAAAAGCACTGCTTTTTAAACAGTAATGAATCCATGAAGGAGGGTTTACGCCATGGCAAAGGATTTTATCAACGGCAAGCGGACGCACTTCGGTAACAAGCGTTCCCACGCCTTAAACTCAACTC
>DXGJ01000020.1 GCA_019113985.1 Candidatus Levilactobacillus faecigallinarum | reverse complement strand
CTCAAGATGAGATTTCCCATTCCTATATGGAAGTAAGACCCCTGAGAGATGATCAGGTAGATAGGCTGGAAGTAGCAGCGCCGTGAGGTGTGGAGCGGACCAGTACTAATCGGTCGAGGACTTAACCAAGTGATTGGTGTTCTCAAATGGAAAATAAATTGGTAATATCTAGTTTTGAGGGAATAAGCTCTCAATAGTGTGGTGGCGATAGCCTAAAGGATACACCCGTTCCCATGCCGAACACGGAAGTTAAGCTTTAGCACGCCAAAAGTAGTTGGGGGATCGCCCCCTGCGAGGATAGGACGTTGCCACGCAACCTGAAGAACCCAGTGATGGGTTCTTTTTTTATGCCGTTTTGCGGCGATAGGCGTTTATAGTATAGCTGGTATCAACGGCAGTGCAGCCCCGATTTTGACCAACCGGGAAAGTTGCTCGAAATTTTCGTGGATTCGGGACATTTTGGCACTTTTCTAAACGTTCCCTATTGTCAGCCGAGAACTTTTCAGTGATAATGGACTTATGCCGCTTTAGCTCAGTAGGTAGAGCGTTTCCATGGTAAGGAAGAGGTCGTTGGTTCAAATCCAATAAGCGGCTTATCGGACGATTAAGTTCGTTTTCAATGGCATACAGAAGCCCACAGTAGGGCATCTTAGCGTGTTCGTAACCTTTGATCTGCGCCTAAATAGTGTGTCGGTTAAAAAAATGAGCACGAGATTAAGTTAGATATGACAAATAGAATTGATACACCTCGCAAGGGATTGGGCGAACGCGCTCAGTCCCTTTTGAGTGGCAAACGGAAGGGGAAAAGGGCACATGCAACGGAATCGACGGTTGGGGTTAACGGAAGTCATTAGCGGGGGAATCCTGTGGGGAGCCTCGGGAACCGCGGCTCAAGCCGCCTTTAGTCGCTATCAGGTTCCAACGCTCTGGTTAGTGGGCGTACGGCTCTCATTGGCCGGGCTACTGCTCCTCATCTGGTACGCGGCAAAGCATGGTCGACAAGTTTGGTCGCTTTGGCGCGACTGGCGAGCAGCGGCCCTTCTGGTGATTTTCAGCCTCCTGGGCATGGTGCCGTCACAATTGACCTACTTCCTGGCCATTTATTACGGTAATGCTCCGACGGCGACCGTGCTTCAATACCTGGGGCCACTGTTTATTACTGGCTACTTGGCATTGGCCCAGCGCCAATGGCCGCGGCGTGTCGATATGATTTCCATTGTGATTGCCCTCTTTGGCACCTACCTACTGGTCACCAACGGGCAGTTCACCAAGTTGGCCCTGGCGCCGCTGGCCCTCTTCTGGGGACTGTTAGCAGGGGTTAGCTCCGCCACTTATACGCTATTACCGCGGAAACTCCTCGCCAGTTATGATGCTCGGCTGGTCGTGGGGTGGGCAATGTTGATTGGCAGTCTCCCGTTTAGTTGGACCCTGGCCACGACCCGCTTACCGGTGGTCAATTTGACCGTGATTGGGGGCATCGCGTTTATCGTTATCGGGGGCACCATGTTGGCCTACCTGCTATATCTCAAGAGTCTGGAAAGCCTCTCGCCCAGCACCACCGGGATGTTGAGCGCGTTTGAACCCCTGACGGCGACCGTCCTGGCTGTCACGCTATTGGGGACACCCATTACCGGGGCCGAGATCCTAGGGGGCCTGTGTATCATTGCGACCACCCTCTTGCAAGCCCTCCCGACCCGAGACACCGCGCAAAGCATTGGTTAATCGTAATCATCTAAGTCGCAAACAAGCGGATTCCCCAAACAGTCGGGGAATCTTTTTTATTTTGGACTGTAATCGGTTACAAATCCGGTTAACTTCGGTATCCTAGGGGTAACACCTCGAAAGGACTGAATATGATGGCAATTTTGGTACAAACGGACTTGTTTCACCTGCAGACTGATCACAGTAGTTATCTCTTCCACGTGATGGCGAACGGCGAACTGGGACAGCTCTATTATGGGGCCAAGCTTCACGCCCAAGCTGCGTATCCTGAACTGACCCAGTCGGAACCCCATGGCGCAACGCCGGCCTGGAAACTCGACACGCCGAACTTCCAACCTGGTTCGGAGAAACAAGAATATGGTAGCTTTGGCAAAGGGGACTTCCGGGACCCGGCCTACCAGGTCTTAGCACCGGACGGTAGTCGCATCAGCGAACTGGTGTATCGTGACTACCGAATCATCGCGGGGAAACAACGTCTGACCGACCTGCCGTCGACTTTCGATGACACCCACGACGACGCAGAGACCCTGGTGGTCACGCTACAGGATGCCGTCAGCCAACTGGTCGTGGAATTGGCCTACACGGTCTTTCCCCATCAAGACGTGATTGTGCGCAGTAGTCGCTTCGTGAATCAGGGTGACCAACCCGTGGTCCTGAACCGAGCATTAAGTGCTGATCTGGACCTGCCCGATGCCGATTACGACCTGCTCCAGTTCTCAGGTAGTTGGGCCCGCGAACGCCACTTGGTTCGGACGCCGCTCCGTAGTGGGATTCAGAGTGTTGGTAGCCTGCGCGGCGCCTCTAGTCACCAGCAGAATCCGGGGATCATCTTGGCCCGGCCACAGACCAACGAGGACCAGGGGACGGCCTACGGGTTTAACCTGGTCTACTCGGGAAACTTCCTGGACCAGGTCGAGGTCGATCACCTGCGGACCACCCGCGTGTTGCTGGGCATCAATCCTACTGAGTTCGGCTGGTACCTAGCTCCCGACCAAGACTTTCAAACGCCCGAGGCAATCCTCAGTTATACTGACGGGGGGCTGAACCAATTGAGCCAACAGATGGGGCAGTGTTACCAGCAACATCTGGTCAACCCGCGGTTTGCGCAACAGCCGCGGCCGGTCCTGATCAATAATTGGGAAGGGACCTACTTCGACTTCGACGAGACAAAACTTCTGGCGATTGCCCAACAGGCGCACGACCTGGGTGTCGAATTGTTTGTTCTGGACGATGGCTGGTTCGGTAAACGGAACGACGACACCACCTCACTGGGTGACTGGGACGTTAACCTGGCGAAACTACCGCAGGGACTGGACCATCTTAGCCAGCAAGTTCACGGGCTGGGCATGCAATTTGGTCTCTGGTTCGAACCAGAGATGATTTCATTGGCGAGTCACCTGTATGACCAACATCCGGACTGGCTGGTCCGCACGCCGGGCCGGCAGGCAACGCCTAGTCGGAATCAATTCGTACTCGACATGGCCAATCCGGCCGTGGTCGATTTTCTGTTTACCAAGATCGATGGCATCATCAAAGCGGCCCAGCTGGATTACATCAAGTGGGACATGAACCGTAACATCACCGAAGCCTTCACGCCGACCTTACCAGCGAACCGTCAGCTGGAGTTCATGCACCGGTACATGCTCGGCGTTTATCAGTTGTACGCACGGTTGACCCAGGCCCACCCGCAGGTCCTCTTCGAATCCTGCGCCTCCGGGGGTGGTCGGTTCGATCTGGGCATGATGGCCTACGCGCCCCAAGCCTGGACCAGCGACGATACCGATGCCATCGAGCGCCTGCGGATTCAGTATGGGACCTCGTATGCCTATCCGCAGGCCATGATGGGCGCACACGTCTCGGCAGTTCCGAACGACCAGACCGGGCGCATCACGCCGTTATCTACCCGAGCGGCGGTCGCCTACTTCGGTGACCTGGGATACGAGCTCGACGTGACCCAGTGTTCCGCCGAAGAGAAGGCTCAAATCAAGGAACAGATCACCTTTTATCAACAGCACCGCGAGCTGTTCCAGCAGGGGACCTTCTACCGCATCGACAATCCGTTTACCGGCGACCGCAACGTGGGGAGTTGGATCGTGGTCAGCGCCGATCAACGCCACGCGGTTGCGGCGCGTTACCAGATTCTAAACGAGCCCAACCCGGCGTACTCGCGCTTGAAACTCCGGGGACTGTTGGCCGACCAACGTTACTTAGTGAGCGGTCGCGAACAGCCGCTATACGGCGACGAATTGATGCACGCAGGCCTATTCATCCCGCAACAGCTACAGAGCACCATGGGGGTCGAGCAATCGGCCGACTTTAGTGCTCAGCTCCTGGTCATCGATGCCGTCGACGGTCAACTTTAACCGTTACGAAAAAAATGCCATCACCCAGAAATTCGGGCGGTGGCATTTTGTTATATCATGATTAGAGGCGCGCGATGCCGAATCCCAGGGCGGCCCCGGCGATTCCCAGACCAATCGACAAGGCGATGTAGCCGGTTGCGACTTTTGGGAAGTCGTGCATCAGGTTGGTGAATTCGGTGGTGAAGGTCGAATAGGTCGAGAACCCACCGAAGAAACCGCTAATGACCTGGAAGTGAATCGAGGTCGCGGGCAACATCCCCGCCGCGAAACCTAAGAGAAACGAGGCCAAGACGTTGATGACTAGCGTCGGTAAGGGCAGGTAGGTGTCATAAAATAACATGTTCCCTAGGTAATTCATGCCGAATCGCGAACAAGCGCCGAACGAGCCAGCGAGGCAGACCATTAAGAATGTCATCATAGGCCACGGTCCTCCTTCACCAGGTGTTTGGCGATTCGCAGACTCAGACTCGCCGCGAGCCAGCCCAGGAGGAGGGTGCCGCTGACATAAAGGACGGCAGGGCCGTAGGCGTGTTGTTGTAACAGGTGGACCGTGTCCACGCTAAAGGTGGAGTAGGTGGTGAAACTCCCCACCAACCCGACACTCAGGCCGGTGACCACGTGGGGCGCGACCGGTAAAATTAAGGGTAGCGCGCCGGTCACCAGGGGCAAAAAGAAACACCCAATCACGTTAATGGCCATGATGGTCAGGAGATGGTTGGGATCTCCGATGGGGGTCAAGAGGTACCGTAACGCACTGCCAACGAATGCGCAAACGAAGATGGCGACAATTTTTTTCACGAGAAGGCTCCTAACGCGGTTGGTTGGTGCACCGCCGTAATAAAACACACAAGGTCTTTATTCTAGTTGATAAACCCGGTGCTGGCAAGGATTGGCGGCAATTAACGTGTTAGGGGGTCAGCGATTTATCCGGTTAAGGATGCGGTTCAGGTAGGGTGTCGGCCGCCGTGATGGGCCGAACCACCCGGCAGGGATTTCCCACGGCTAGCGAGTTGGCGGGAATATCGCGGGTGACCACGCTCCCGGCACCAATCACACTGCCGGCGCCGATGGTCACGCCGCCGCAGACCGTGACGTTACTGGCCAGCCAGCAGTTGGCTTCGATCGTCAGGGGTTTGCCGTACTCCAGGTCGTACAGGCGACCATCGGCCCGGGACCGCAAGTTGCGTTGTTGATAGCGCAGGGGATGCATTGGCGTGGCCAAGGTCACGTTAGGGCCTAGCATCACGTTGTCGCCGATAGTGACGTCACAGGTATCGAGGACGGTTAGGTTCACGTTGGCGTACACGTTTTCGCCGACGTGGGTGTTTAAGCCGTAGTCCAAAAAAATGGGTCCTTGGAAGAAAACACCGGGTCGGTGGTCGGGCGTCAGTTGATCGATGAGGGCCTGCCGTTCCGTGGTTTGTTCCTCAAAGGTTTGGTTGAATTGTTGGCATAAGCGGTGGGCGGCTAAGCGTTGCCCGGCGAGTTCGGGGTCGCTGGGGTCGTAGAGCTGACCCGCCAACATTTTTGTGCGTTCAGACATGGAAAAGCTCCTTTCAAAATCCTAGATAACGATGCCGTTGCAGTGGTCGATTTCATGTTGGATGATTTGGGCGATGAAGCCGGTGAACTCCTGCGTTTGGGACTGGAACTGTTGGTTCTGATAACGGACCGTAATGGTCTGGTAGCGGGTGGTTGGTCGTTCGCCGATAAGTGAGAGACAGCCCTCCTGCGTGTCGAAGGGCTGGGCCTTCTTGGTGATTTGGGGGTTGACCATGGCGACAGGCAAGACGCCCATCAGGACCACAATCAGGCGTTTGTTTTGGCCAATCATGTTGGCGGCCATCCCGACGCAGTTCTCTTCGTGGGCGCGCAGGGTGTCGAGTAGGTCGGTAATGATGCCGGCGTCAGCTTTAGTTGCTGGTGCCGCCTTCTGGTTCAGTCGCTGGGGGTCACGAACAATGGGTTGAATCATGGGGGTTCCTCCTTGGTTTTGGTGGTGAATTTTGGGTTTGTCGTTGGTGGGCTCTCTGCTCCGCCGAGTCGCTGGGGGGGTGGCTATGATCCTAGGGCTTGTGACCAACATGCCTGTTTATTGATGGTTGACGCCAATCAATGATGAGACTGGGTAGTCGACCGGATAACGTAAGGTAGGTTGGTGCTACCATCGTTCGGCGGGTTTTAGGATATCCGGTTGGGTCGTGGGGTAGATACCAACACCGTCCCCAGTATAGCATGCCTCACTGGTCCGTTATTCGTTCGATTAAGCGACGGGTGGCCGGGGCGATGCCGCTTTGTGGAGCGACCAACTGTAGGTGACTGAGGAGTGGTGGGGTGAACGGTCGGGTCACCAAGTCGGGGGACATGAATGGCGCCGCGGCCTTGGTAAACAGGAAGGTCACCATCTGGGTGTGCGCAATCATCCCTAGCAACGTTTCGATGTGGGGCGTGCTGAAGCGGATGTTTGGCGTGATGCCCGCCTGCTGATACAGGGCAGCGATGCGCTCATAAACGCCCGAACCCGGATTCAGCGTGACCACGTCGGTCGCTTGAAGGTCGGTGATGGCGATAGCTGACTGGGACGCCAGGGGATGGTCGGCCGGTAAGATTACCCGGAGCTCGTCGGTATCCAAGTTACGAGTAGTGAATTGACTGGGATTGAGCTGCTGACTTTGGACGTCGCGGAGAATCGCCAGGTCAATCTGATGGTTGTTCAGTTGCTGCAACAACTCGGCACCCTCCAGTTCATCGAGGTGCAGGTTGATTTGCGGATAATCCTGCATAAATCCACTTAGTTTACTGGTCAGGCCGTATTGGGCCATCACCGGGACACTGCCGATACGGATGGTTCCGCGGCGCAGTTCCTGATAGTCTTGAAGTTCACGCTGCATCAACTGGTATTGGGCCATGATGGTCTGGGCGTAGCGGAAAAACACCTCGCCACTCTCCGTGACCACCAATTGGCGTTTATTGCGAGTCGAAATCAGGGGGACGCCCAGTTCATCCTGCAAACTGCGGAGGCGTTTGGAGAGCGCCGATTGGGTCAAATTCAGTTCCACGGCGGCGTCCGAGACGTTGCGCAGCTGGTAAACCACGATAAAATCTTGGAGATCAGCAATGGTCATCAAAGGACTTCCTTTCACGATAAGCTATTATTCCTGCTAAGCATAACGTTAGTCGAAAGGCGAATTGTTTGCAAGCGCCGGGGCTCGTAAACTGGGTCTTGTAAGCTTGATAGAGGAGGTCAACAAGATGACAGATAAGCAACCTTATGATTTACGACGTGTCTTGGATGAACTGAAACAACATCCGGGACAGTACCATGAAACCGACGTGCCCGTCGACCCGAATGCCGAACTTTCCGGCGTTTACCGGTACATCGGCGCTGGTGGGACCGTTCAACGGCCCACCCAGGAAGGTCCAGCCATGATGTTCAACAACGTGACCGGCTTTCCCGGCACCCGAGTTCTGATGGGCGTCATGGCCAGCCGGAAGCGGGTCGGTCTGATGTTCCACCACGACTACCAGACCCTGGGTCAGTTCCTCAACGATGCGGTCGACGCACCGGTGCCACCGGTTGAGGTGAGTGAGGCCGATGCCCCGGCCCACGAGGTTGTCCACAAGGCTACCGACCCGGATTTTGACATCCGGAAGCTGGTCGCCGCCCCAACCAACACGCCCCAAGACGCCGGCCCCTATATCACAGTCGGTGTGGTTCTGGGATCAAACAAGGACAAGACCATGAGTGATGTAACGATTCACCGGATGGTTATCGAGGATAAGGACAAGTTAGGCATCTACATCATGCCCGGTGGCCGGCACATTGGGAAGTTTGCTAGCGAATACGAAGCGGCCAATGAACCCATGCCCGTGACGATTAACATTGGTTTGGACCCAGCCATCACCATCGGGGCTACCTTTGAGCCGCCGACCACGCCACTGGGTTACAACGAGTTGGGGGTCGCTGGCGCCATTCGCCACGAGGCCGTCGGTTTAGTTCCCGGCTTAACGGTCGACGAACGCGCCATCGCCCGGTCCGAATTTACCCTGGAAGGCTACATCATGCCCAATGAGCGGATCCAAGAGGACATCAACACCCATACGGGTAAGGCGATGCCCGAGTTCCCAGGTTATGACGGCGATGCCAACCCAGCTCTCCAGGTGATTAAGGTCACCGCGGTCACCCACCGCAAGAACCCCATCATGCAAAGTGTTATCGGTCCATCCGAAGAACACGTCAGCATGGCCGGGATTCCCACCGAAGCCAGCATCCTGGAGATGACGAACCGGGCCATCCCCGGGAAGGTCCTCAACGTGTACAATCCACCAGCAGGTGGGGGTAAGCTGATGACCATCATGCAGATTCATAAGGATGATGAAGCTGACGAGGGGATTCAACGTCAGGCGGCGCTCCTAGCCTTCTCGGCGTTCAAGGAACTCAAGACCGTGATTCTGGTCGATGAGGACGTGGACATCTTCGATATGAACGACGTGATGTGGACCGTTAACACGCGTTTCCAGGCGGACCAAGATATCGTGGTCCTGCCGGGGATGCGGAACCACCCGTTGGATCCGTCGGAACGGCCGCAGTATGACCCGAAGTCGATTCGGATTCAGGGGATGTCGTCGAAGCTGATTTTGGATGGGACCGTGCCGTTTGACATGAAGGACCAGTTCGAGCGCGCCCAGTTTAAGGAAGTGGCCGACTGGCAGAAATACCTGAAGTAAGCATTGAGGAGTGATTATCGTGAAGAAGTTGATTATTGGGGTGACCGGGGCGTCCGGCACCATCTACGCCATCGACCTGCTGCAAAAGTTACAGGCCAACCCGGACGTTGAGACCCACCTGGTGATGAGTCCCTGGGCGACCAAGAACCTATCATTGGAAACCGATTATACGCTTGATCAGATCAAGGATATGGCCGACGTGGTCTACAGTGACCGCGACCAGGGGGCCCGAATCGCCAGTGGGTCGTTCTTAAACGCCGGCATGGTGATCGTGCCCGCCAGTATGAAAACTGTTGCTAGCGTGGCCTACGGGTTCGGCGAGAACCTGATAGCCCGTGCCGCCGACGTGACCATCAAGGAACAACGTAAACTGGTTATTGTCCCACGAGAAACGCCGCTGAGTGTGATTCACTTGGAGAACCTGACCAAGTTAGCGCAGCTGGGAGCCCAGATCATCCCACCAATCCCCGCCTTCTATAATCACCCCCAGACCATTCAAGACCTGGTGAACCACCAGACCATGAAGGTCCTCGATGCCTTCGGGATTCAAAATGAGACGGACAAACGTTGGGAGGGGAATTAACATGCCAACCTTTCACGTGACCCAGGCCGGGTACACGATTAGTGCCGACCTGCAAATCATTGGCCGGGACCTGCTGGTCGTGGTCACCGGGGGCACCAATCCGCACATCGGGGACGTGACCACACTGACCCGCGAGACGCCGCTACAGACCATCAAGTATCCCAGTCACGACGGTCGGTTCCATAAGGATGACTTCGTGGGGGAACGGGTGGCCCGTCAGCTACAACCCGTGTTGACTGGGAGCGCCACCATTACGGCCGGCATCCACGTTGACCACATCACCAAAGCTCAGATTGCTGCCGCGGCCCCGATGGGGGATGCGCTTGGCCGCCAACTTGCCGATTGGCTCCAGGCCCACCCTGTGTCTGCGCCGCAACCCGTTTATTACGGGAAGAACGAACAGCCTAAGTAGTGGTAGCTGTCGATTCCTTCCGACCAGCTGGGCCGTGACGATAGTGGGCACGACTTTGAGCCGCGCAAAATGCACGCGTCTCAAAGCTCGGCCTTGTTGTAGGCCAGCCAATAACGCTGACCAACAACAATTTCACTATCTGGGCCCAGCTGGTCTCCAGGAATCTGTGCGACGTGTTAGAGCTAGTGTAACCCTCGGTCGTCGAAGTTGGGTGGTATAACCACGCCAACGGTTTCACTTGAGTGGTTTGTAACCAACTAAACCTAAAAGACCGGTTATCCGTAACACCCCCCTGGGGGGTGCGGATGATCGGTCTTTTTTGTTAGCCGGCGAGGGGATGGGTCTGATTAACCAACGCATCGAAGTCGATGACCTGGTCGTACTGGGCCAAGTCGGCCGGGTCGTAGTGGTGAATCGCCTCGACCAGCGTTCGGGGCGACGTCAGCAGGTAGCGGTGGACGTCCGCCGCCGTTTGTTGATCCAACGAGGCCGTGATTTCGTCAAGCAGTAGGATGGGCCGGTCGGATAATAAGGCCCGGGCCAATTCGATGCGTTCTAGTTGGCCGCCGGAGAGTTGGTCCGCGTTAGCGCCTAACGGGTAGTCGAGTCCCCGTTGCCGGACCAGGTCGCCGATGTCCAGGGCATCACAGACCGCTTGGATCTGGGACAGCGGCAGCGGCGCCCCCAATGTCAGGTTGAAGCCTAGTGTGTCAGCGAAAATCACCGCCGATTGGCTGGCGTAGGCGAAGAGGCCGGTCCGGTTCTGGGCGGTTACCGGATCGCCGTTGATGATGGCTTGCTGGGCGTGGCCTGCGTCACCGGATTTCAAAAATTCTAACAAGGTCGACTTACCGATACCGGAGCGACCAATCACGGCCACCTTTTTGCCCGGCGTTAGGGTTAGGTCGATGCCGGTCACCAACTGGTGCTGTTAGCGTTCCAACGTGATGTTGGTGAACCGCAGAACGGTTAGGTCGGCGGGACCAATCACCGCCGTTTGGTCCGCCGCGTGCAGGTAGCCGTTGAGCCGCGCGACAATCTTTTTGGTGGTCGCTAGGTTATTACGCGCCGCTAAGATGGTCAGGATTGGGTTGATGAAGGCGTTGGCCAGTTGGACGATGCCAAAAAGGGCGCCCAGCGTGGTTTGACCGCGCACCACCAAGTAGGTCCCCACTAGAAACGGTGTGAGGAAGGCACCCAGGTTTGCGACCAGGGAGATGTGAGCGTTGACGTTTAGGTTCAACCGGTTCATCCGCGCGAGCGCCCCCTCAAGACCGCTAATGCGTGGTTGCGCCTTTTGAACTGCGTTGGCCTGCCGTTGATACAGGGCCAACGTTTCACCACCGGCCAAGAAGTCCTTGGTCTGGTTCACGTAGTGGTCGTTGGCCTGCGACCAGGTGCCTGCCGCAGCTTGTAGACGTTTTTGGAAGACGTTCGAGACCAGCATGGGTAGGCAACTCCCCAACAGGAACAGACCGGTGATCAACCAGTTGAGGTACAGCGCATAGCCCAGGGCGAACACCAGGGTGTAGGCCTGAATCGCGATGGTGATCTCGGCGCCGAAGCGGTTGGTCTCCAGCAGCTTGAAGTCATTGGTCAAGAATCCTAGGGCGTCCGCGCGGTCCTTGGCGGGCGTGTTGAGCATCCCGCGCAGGACCCGGGTCCGTAATTGCTGGTTAACGTCCCGGATGGCGTCCGTTTGGAGATAATTGAAGAGCAACCGGGCACCGTACGTGGCGAGGAGCCCCAGCAGGGATAGCGCCACGAATCCGGGGATGGCCAGGCGGTTGCCCTGGGTCGCGTAGTTGGTGAGTTGGCTAATGATAAAGGCCAGGATGATTGACTCCAGGCTAGCAAGGAGTCCGAAGAGATGTAATAGGAAAAACTTGCCGTGGGCATAATATTTGAAAACCATGTGACATTACGCCTCCAGACTAGATTGAACGACCGCGGTAGTGGGCCAACACGGTCGGGCTAGCGCTGAATTTACCAAACACGTGGATGGCTTGAATTTGCCGAAACAGGGCGGCTTGGTTGGTAACGGCCGTCAGGTTCAGCAGACCGACCACGATGAGTTGCTTGTAGATCAGGTGTTGCTGAAACAGCTTGAGAATCTCGGCATCGTCGTAGCGGTAGCTGCCAATCAGGAGTTCACCACCATGCTGGGTCGCTTGTTGGTGTTCCTGTTCGGCGACGAACCCGTCGATGGCCAGTTCGTGGTGTTCCAGCTCCTTCTTGATGGCGTAATTCATGAATTCGGTGCGCGAGGCGAAGAGCCCCTTGGCCACCAGAATGTCGATGTAACCGGCATCGACGGGGCTGAGATTGATTGATGTCTTGATAAATTTTTCCTCGGTCATGGCACAAGACTTCCTTCCCTGATGCCCCAGAGAATACCACCAGCATATCGACCTGAACAGGCTTGAATCGGTGAACTAATTTTGCTGGGAAATGGGTCGGCGGATAATCTTTCAAAAAACGGCATCAAATTAGGCGAAGTGGCCCATTTCTTTTCCCGAAAAAGTACGGTAGAGTAAGTATTAAGAGACTTTTTGATGAGAGGAGCATGACCGTGACCAAGTATCAACTACAAGCAGCATCGTTTGTTTTAGTGTCGTTCATGTTAGGCTGTAATGAATTTATCGTAGTGGGGATTATCTCCGACATCGCGGGCTCGTTGAACGTGACCGTGGCGACGGTGGGGTATTTGGTGACCGTGTTTGCCACGGTCTACGCGATTGCCACGCCATTAATCACGGTGCTGACTAACCGCTTCAACCGTTACCGGACCTTCATGGCCCTGATGGTCATCTTCCTGATTGGGAACACGTTGACCGGGTTCGCCACCAGTTTTACGGTTCTCGTGGCCGCGCGGATGATTACCGCCGTGGTGGCCGGGACCATCGAGTCGCTGAGCATCGCGTTCGCCAACGTGATTGCGCCGCGGAACAAGCGAGCGATTCTGATTTCCTGGTTGGCCGCCGGTTTCAGCATCGCGTCGGTCGTCGGCGTGCCGATTGGGACCGCCATCAGTACCCACTTTGGTTGGCAGAATGCTTTCCACGTGATTTCGCTCCTGAGCCTGGTGACCTGCATCATCCTGGGTCTGTTGTTGCCCCGGAACCTCAAGCAGACGCCCGGTGGGATTAAGGACCAGCTGGTTCTGCTGACGGACAAGCGGATTTATCTGGGCGCTTTCCTGATTCTGTTTACGGCGGCGGCCTCGTACGCCTACTACACCTATATTCGGCCGCTAATCACCACCACGCTGGGCTTTAACACCACCTGGCTCAACTGGCTGTTGGTCGGCATCGGGGTGATGAGCATTATCAGTAACCGGCTCTCCGGGACCCTGGCGGAACACGATGGGTTGCGGTTCATGCCGCGGTTCTACGTGGTCGATATCGTGCTGTTGTTGCTGTTCCCACTGGCGATGATGAACGCATGGGTTGGCTACGCCTTACTGCTGGTTCTGACGCTGATTGTGACCATCGGCGGCTCACCAATTCAGATTCACTTCCTGGACGTGGCCGAGGAGAGTTATCCCCAGGCCACGGCGCTGGCGTCGGCGTTGAACGCCATCTTCTTTAACGTCGGCATCTCGCTGGGGTCGGCGACGGCTTCGGGGGTCCTGAGCACGGCTGGTCTGACCAGCCTGGGCTGGGGTGCCGCGGCCTTTGCGGCCATCTCGTTGGTGGTTTCACTGGCCCTCAACCGGACCATCACCCAGCACCGCGCCACCCGCACCGCAAAAATTTAACCATGAAAACGATTTTCCTCAGCAATTTCGCCGGGGATAGTGTACGCTAGGACTAAACAGGATGTGTTTGGTTCTAGCTTTTTGTTTTGGGTGTCGTTGTTGGCGCTCTGCTCCGCTGGCCCAGCGGCACCGTAGTGGGCACGACTCCGAAGCTCGACCTGATACTAAGTCGGCAAAAAACGCCGACTAAGTATCATTACACCACGGTGCCGCCATGCCAGCTCCGCGCCACTCACGATTGATAGGACGGACCACTAAGGTAAGCACTACGACCTCTCCACTTTCTTATGATTAACTCAGTTGGCAACGTCTAATGACCACACAAGTTGGACTGAAATCATGGTTGCCATTGTGGGAGCCAGTGTGCTTTGAGTCGTGATAAAATTCTGTACTTCGAGAATTAATCAGCCACAACTTGTAAGTTATTTTAGCTGCATACTTTTGCCCAGTTAGCGGAACGGAGCCGGCATTGAGCTACCGTGGTGAGATTAACCTTGGTCGGTGTTTTTTACCGGCCTAGGTTAAGGCCGAGTTCTCGAGACCAGTGGGCTACTGGGCTTGAGAATCGTGCCCACGACGGTAGCTCTGGGCCGGCGGAGTGCAGCGAAGTAACAACGACACCATACATAAAACACATCGAAAAAATTTGGAGGATTTGTCCCATGAACAAGTACCGTTGGCAAGCAATTGTCTTTGTCTTAGTCGCCTTTATGTTGGGCTGCAATGAATTTATGGTGGTCGGGGTCCTGTCCGACATTGCGAAGGAACTGAACGTGTCCGTGGCGATGGTCGGTTATCTGGTTACCATCTTCGCGACGGTCTACGCCGTTAGCACGCCGTTCGTCACAATTCTCACTAACCGGTTTAGCCGGTACAAAACGCTGATGACGTTGATGGTCATCTTCCTGGTGGGGAACACCATGACCGGGCTGGCCAATAACTTTGCCGTTCTGTTGATTTCTCGTATTCTGACGGCGATGGTCGCCGGCGCCATCATTTCACTGATTATGACCTTCGCCAGCTCGATTGCACCGCGCGAAAAGCGGGCCGGACTGGTCTCCTGGATCTTTGCTGGCTTCAGTATCGCCTCGGTCTTCGGGGTACCGATTGGGACCGCCATTTCGACCAGTTATAGCTGGCACGACGCCTTTTACCTGGTCTCCATTATTAGTGTGGTGACCTGCGTGCTACTGGGCTGGCTGTTACCCAAGCACGTAGAACAGGTGCAGGGGAGTATCAAAAATCAGCTGGTCCTGCTGCGGGATAAGCGCATCTACGTGGGTATCGTGTTGGTCCTGTTTACCGCCGCGACCATGTACGCCTACTACACCTACATCCGACCGATTCTGACCATCGGCCTGGGGTTCAGTACGGTCAGCCTGAACTGGTTGCTGTTCTTGATTGGGATTATGAGTATCCTGTGTAACCGACTCTCCGGGACCCTAGCCGAACGCGATGGGCTGAAGGTCATGCCCCGATTTTATGTGGCCGACATTGTTTTGCTCTTACTCTTACCATGGGGGATGAACAACAAGGTGATTGGTTTAGGGATTCTGTTGATTTTGACTCTGATCGTCACGATTTTAAACTCACCGATTCAGATTCACTTCTTAAACATCGCCGAACGCGACTATCCGCAGTCCACGGTACTAGCGTCATCACTGAACTCCATCTTCTTTAACTTTGGTATCTCGCTGGGGTCGGCGACGGCCTCGGCCATGCTGGGCGTGGTGGGCCTGCGCTACATTAGTTGGAGTGCCGCCATCTATGCGGCCGTTTCACTGGTACTAGCCATCGTTTTGAACCGGGTCATCGCCAAGCACCGGGCGCAAACTAGTTCACATTAAGGTGGGACGGCGTTAGACTAAAGTCATCTGTTGGCGAAAGGATGATATGACATGCAAGTACCAGAATTGACCTTAAATGACGGGTATCATATGCCGGTCATGGGCTTGGGCACCTACCAGATTCGTGGCGGTCAGGGGGTTAACCAAATCCTGGCGGCGATTCGGGATGGCTACCGGAGCCTGGATACGGCGACCAACTACGACAACGAAGGGGCGGTCGGTGAAGCGATTCGTCGGTCCGGGTTACCGCGGTCGGCGTTCTTCGTAACCTCGAAGCTGCCGGGCAAGTACCACCAGTACGCCGATGCCACCATGGCGATTCAAGAATCCCTGTATCGGATGGGCCTGGACTACTTCGACCTGTTCCTGATTCACTGGCCGTTACCCAAGCGGGACCACTACGTCGACGCGTGGCAAGCCATGATTGACGCCCGGACCCGGGGTCTGATTCGCTCGATTGGGGTCTCGAACTTCGAGCCGGAGCACCTTGACCGTCTGATCACCGAGACCGGTGTGACGCCGGCGGTCAACCAGATTGAGTGTCACCCGTACTGGGTTCAGGAGACCATGCGGCAGGAGAATCAGCGGCGCGGTATCGTGACTGAAGCCTGGAGCCCACTGGGACGTGGTAGCGCGGCCTTGAAGGAACCCTTGATTCAGCAGTTGGCTGGTAAGTACCAGAAGAACGTGGGCCAGGTGGTCCTGCGCTGGCACACCCAACGGGGCATCGTGCCGATTCCTAAGGCCCGCAACTTGATGCATCAACGGACCAACCTGGACATCTTCGACTTTAGCTTGACCAAGGACGAGCTCGAGGCCATCAACGCCTTGGACCGGCCAGATGGGCGGATCGATGGCCAGGACCCGAATGAGTATGAGGAATTTGATTAACACATTTTTTTGGGAGTAGGCCCTAATGGTCGCTTAACCTCGTGTCCATAGTTATGATAGTTAAACGCTGGTACCATTGATAAGAATGGTGTCGGCGTTTTTTGTTTAGGTGTCACTCTAAGATGACGTCGCTTAAATATAAAAGGGCTGTCAAATTCCCTTTCAACAATCACCTAACTAGTTGATAATAATAAAGGATGATTTGCGGACGTTTTCCCGAAAACCTGTCATACTGTTGATAGCGTCGGGACGTCACTAACTGGGGAGGTGGAATCATGTCACGGTGGTTAAAGGGGTACCATGTGACGGTCATTATCTTAGCAATCGTTTCGATTATCTTGGTGATTTTTGAGTTGGCCGGCGTGCTGAGCCTGAGTTCGGGTCCCTGGGCCTGGGTCGACGATGCAATTCTGGTGTTTTTTACCGGGGACTACCTGGTTCGGTTCTGGCGGGCACCGCAGAAGGGTGTTTTCTTTCGGACTAACATCTTCGACCTGCTGGCGATTATCCCGTTTAGCTCGATTTTTAGCTTCTTCCGGTTGGCCCGGCTGATGCGGTTGTTTAAACTGGCCCAGCTCTTTCGCCTATTTCGGTTGGTGGGTTTCATTGGCAAGCTTCGTAACCAAATCACGCGTTTTTTGCGGACCAACGGCTTCGGTTATCTCTTGTGGACCAGCCTGGTCATCCTGATTCTGGCGGCCTCGTTGTACGCCTACGCCGAGCATGTTTCCTGGGGCGAGGCGCTCTGGTGGGCGATTACCACCACCACGACCGTGGGCTATGGCGACGTGGCCCCGCAGACCGTGGTCGGCAAGTGGGCCGCGACCCTGTTGATGCTGGTGGGGATTGGGTTCATCGGGGCGCTGACCAGCACCCTGACCAGTTACTTCTCCGAGCGCCACACCACCTCGGACTACCAGAAGCTTCAGCGACATTTAGCAGAGATTGAACGCCAGAATGCCGAGTTAAAACGGGACTTGGCTGCAATTCGGGATCAGTTGACCATAAAGGATAAAAAATGAGCCGCCCTGTAAGTGTTGGGGCGGCTCATTATGGTTGTTTTGATACTGGCAAGCTATTTTTTTAGGTTCTGCACGACGTTGGGGTCGTAGACCATCTTCTGGATATGGGTGGTAATTTTGGCGATGCGGGGGAAGCCACTGAACCCACTCTGCAGGTGGCCGTGGGTCATCACGGTCAGGACATAGCGTTGGCCGTTGGGCAGGGTGACGATGCCGGCATCATTGTTGGTGTCGGCGTACCAGCCGACCTTATCAGCGACCGTGGTTCCCTTGTTCGCGGCAGCTGCACCGGCGGGAATCCCGGTGCGGTAGACCTGCTTACGCATCAGACTCAGGAGCCATTTTTGGTCGGAACGGTGATTAAACGGTGCCTGCCGTAACGCCAAGTCCTTGAGGGCCAGGGTCAGGCTGTAGGCCGTGGTCTGGGAGGCATTACCGGCGACAAAGACCGGTACGTACCACTTCTGGGCCCCGATGAAGGCGTTGACGCTTTCCAAGCCATAGGTGTTGAGGGTGTCCTCGGCGAAGTCGTTTTCGCTGTGAACAATCATTTGCTCGAAGCCGGTCTGGTTTTCCGGCGTCCAGGGAAGCAGACCCTGATGGTGCAGATTCAGCATGTAGGCTGCCATGAAGAGCTTGTAGGTACTGGCCGAAATTTCCGGCGTGTGGGCGTTACTAGCGACGGCCAGGTCACCTTGGTGGTAGAACCGACGGGTCGTGGCCGACTTAGCGGCGGTTGTGTGATTTTGCGGACCGAGGTTATAAAAGCTGATGCTGGTGGTCCCGTCGGCCGTCTCATGGTCGAGGTAACGTTGCAAGCGGTGCTTGAGTTGGGCCTGTCCCGCCGTGACCTGTTTGGTAGTTGGCTGTGCGGCAGTCTTTTCCGCTAGTGAGGTCTTGGCTGAGAGCGCCTGATGGTTCTGAAAGGTCCAGATGCCCGCCACGCTTAAAACGACCACTAGGGCCGTGGTTAGAATCACCCGACGGTAATGGTGCTGGGTTGGAACGAAATGTTTCGGAATCATCAACGGTCGCCTCACTTGGTAAGCTCAACTAGCAAACTTAACGAATTTATAATTTTCATTATACGCCGGAAAGTTGGTTCGTGTGGCATAAATTATTGCCATTAGCCAAAAATTTAGGGTATTACATAATTCGGTAAGCCGTTTTAAGGGTTATGGGGCTTAATCACCTTTCGTAAAAATTCGGACCAGGTCTGCCCCCCGCTGGAAAAACTTTTTTGTGAAGGCGTCAACGAACCGGTTACCGTTGAAAAAACAAAGTTGGCAACAATCTAGTTGCTGAAAATGTAATCGCTCACAATAACGGTCCAGTCCATTTTTTAGCCAAAATCGGGTCTGGGGTGGGCTCCGGGCCTTTGCTATACTGCGGTTGTAAAAAATCAACCAACGAGGTGAGCGAGATGGGACAAACAAGTCTAACGGGGACCCCCCGTCATCTAAAAATCATGGGGACACTATTATTGGCGACGGGGCTGGGGGGACTGGCCCTGCCAACGCTCCCAACACATTGGGGCGTCACGCCCGCCCATGCGGCGGCTAAGGTGGCGGACTCGGACGATGCCGTTGAGACGGGCAAGCAAGGTACGGCCAAGGTGACCTATGAGGCGGGGACCCTACATATCTATGCGGGGGACCTGAAGCGGGGCAATGGCTGGTGGTGGGACGACTTCCGTGATGAGATTGAACGCGTGGTCGTTGACCCGGGGGCCCGGGTAATTGGGGATGCCTCCGAGATGTTTGCGGATTTGGAGATAGCCGAAGAGATAGACGCTCAGAATTTAGACGTGAGTCAGGTGACCACCATGTACCGGCTCTTCGCCGACGCAGAATCGGTTACAGAGCTCCAGGTCGGCGATTGGGATACGCGGCAGGTAACCGATTTGACCAGGACCTTTCAGAACGTCGAGGGGGACGTGGTGGGCCTGGAAAACTGGGATACTAGTCAGGTGACCACCATGGACGAGACCTTTAAGCAGTGTCGGTCGTCGGTGCTGGAATTTAGCGATTGGGATACCAGCCGGGTGACCAGTATGGCCCAGACGTTACGGGATGTATCCGGAATCCCAATTCTGGATATCCATAATTGGGATATGCGCAACGTGACGAATTGTCGGTACTTCCTCTATCAGGGGCAGGGCCGCATCACCCTTTCGCGGATGGCCATGATGATTTTGGGTCCGCAAGTGAACTTTAAGGGGGCCAAGGGGACCCAAGTCATTGCCAAGACCAGTGCCTGGCGAGATAGTTGGCAATACGCGACTTACGATAAGCATCAGGCACCCGAGACGCTGATCCAGCATGCGCCGGTGTTATCGAACTGGGACATTCAGGAGATGTATACCAGTCACACTACCACGCCGCAGACCCATCAGTACGTTGGTGCAACGCTGGCCATCAAAATCACGGGAAAACAGGAAAAGGTTTACGATGGCCAGCCGGCTGTCATTGATCCGACGCAGTATCGGGCTGAACTGACCGACGGCCTGCAGTATCAACTGACGGCCGCCAACCTGAAGTTTGAAACGGACCAGGCGCCGACGGAACCGGGAACCTACCGGGTCGTTTGGGATAAGGAAAACGATGATGGGTTTGAGAGTGCCCTTGAGTCGCAGGTTCATGAGCTGGGAGAAGACTTAGACTGGGGGTGGTTCCACGACCCGGATTACTGCGGGACCTATACCATTAAGGGGGCAACCGTGAAGGTCCGTCACGTGACCACGGATGGCCAGGTGCTGGCTGAAAAGGAGATCACGGGCAAGCCCGGAGCGGACTACGATACGGCGGCCCAGGAATTCGACGGCTACCAGTTCGTTCGGGTCGACGGGGCGACCAGCGGCCAGCTGACCGCCGAAGAACAGACGGTCACCTACGTGTATCAGGCGGTGCATGATACCACAACGGATAGCAGTTCCGAATCGGAGAACACAACTGATGGCGACACTGACGGTACCACGGACAACAGCGATAGTAGTCCGTCAACGGGCGAGTCTGATGGTGAGCAAAACACGGACAATAGTTCTAGTGACGCCACTGGGGAACCCGATGACGGGGATACTGATGTGACCACGGATTCCAGTGATAGTAGTGCGTCAACGACTGAACCGGGTGAGGAGCCGACGGATGACAGTTCCGCGGAAAGCTCGCACGATACGGACACTAGCGCCACACCGGATTCCGGTTCTAGTTCCAATCAGACTGGTAATAGTGGGGGACATGGGTCGGAAGCCGGGACGTCCTCAAACACGACTTCTAGCCCGGAAACGAGTTCCAGTAATGCACCGGGAAATCCTGGCCAGAACGGTGCAGGTACACCGGGCAACGGGAGTTCCCAGGCGGGTCCCCAAGAGACGCCAAGTTCGCCCGCACCGGGGTCCAACTCGAGCGCCAATCAGGGGGGACAGACCGTGACGCGGCCCCATGCCGGTGCAAGTCACCCGACTGGCGGTCAGGATGTCCCGACACTCGGGACGCCAGCAGTGGGGGTCAGCCCAGTAACCGGGACACATGTTTTAGCTCCGGCAGACCCAGTCGCACCGGATACGACTAATGTCCTGGAAACTTTGTCACACCAGTCGCGGCCGCAGTCCTCGGCAGCCAACGATTTGCCCACGATGGGGCAGACGCTGGCAGCGGCCGCTAAGCAGCAGAATTCGCTGACGGGCGACCTGCCCCAGACCAACGAGCGGCGGAATAGTGGCTGGATTTTGGGAATGGGCTTGGCGGGCGCCTTAGGCGGATATTGGTGGTTTCGGCGGCGATAAATTTTCCCGCGGGGATGCCTGATTCGAGTCATTTCTTACCATTTGGTGCCTGAGGCACTTTAAAGTCCGTTCTAGTCGACTGGGAACGTTCCTCGTATACTAATGTCATTCAAAGCAATCGAGGAGCGTGACATCATGATTAAAAACTTACAAGACACATTAACCTTAAACAATGGCGTTAAGATGCCCGGATTCGGTTTCGGCGTCTTCCAGATTCCGGACGATCAAACGGCCGCAGCCGTGAGCAATGCGATTCAACAGGGCTACCGGTTGATCGATACCGCACAAATTTACGGTAACGAAGCCGGCACGGGTGCTGGGATTCAGGCGGGCCTGGCGAAGACCGGGTTACAGCGGTCTGACCTGTTCGTCACGTCAAAGGTCTGGAACGATCATTTGAGCTATGAAGAGACCATCGCGGCCTACAACGACAGTCTGGCTAAGTTGGGATTGGATTACCTGGACCTGTATCTGATTCACTGGCCTGGCGACGATGCTTACCGCGAAAGCTGGCGAGCACTCGAAGACCTTTACCTGGCGGGCAAGATCAAGGCCATCGGGGTCAGCAACTTTGAGCAACACCATTTCGATGACCTGATGACCACCGCCCGGGTCAAGCCGGTCTTAAACCAAGTTGAGATTCACCCCCTGTTGACCCAGGAACCGATGCGGGCCTACGCGGCCGACCATGACTTCTTACTACAGGCCTGGTCACCATTGGCCCAAGGGAAGCTGTTTGGCAACCCCGTAATGGAACAGGTGGCGCAGAAGTACGGTAAGTCCGTGGCTCAACTGATTCTGAAGTGGGACGTACAACGGGACGTGTTGGTGATCACCAAGTCGACCAACCCTGACCGGATTGCGGCCAACGCCGACGTCTTCGACTTCACCATCAGCGATGCTGATATGGCGGCCATTGATGCGTTGAATGCTGGTCTTCGGGTGGGACCAAACCCCGATGAATTTGATTTCTAAGAGTTTACAAAAAGCGGTACCGTCGCGGAAGGTACCGTTTTTTGCTGCTCATTATTAAAAATGTAATTGAAAGATTTACAGAATCACTACACACTGAATAACGTTTCTTTACACCAGATTGATAAGCTATAAGTAATTCAGAAAGGGGTTTAGAATACATGTCTTTACAGCGATTAGTCGTCAGTTTGGGGTGTGCCTTAGCACTATTCGGGAGTACCGCTGCGCCCGTCTTGGCCGCCAGTACCAGTAGCAATCCGTTACAGCCAGCCGTTTCCGAAAAGGTCAACCGGCCGATTCACCTAGAGGGTGCGGAGAACGTCCGCGACCTGGGTGGTTACAAGAGCCGTTACGGTCTGGGATTACGGGTGAAGAGTGGCCGTTTACTGCGGAGCGACTCCTTGGATAAGCTCACCGACGCCGACGTTTCTCGGTTAACGCAGGGCTATAACGTCCGACAAATCGTGGACCTACGCACGGCCGACCAGATTCACAAGAAGCCGGATGCCCTGTTTGAGGGCGTCAACTACATGCAGGCGTCGATTCTGGGCACCCGCTCCAACTACGACAACGATGATGAGGGCATGTACAAGGACATGGCCTTTAAGCCCGCGGCCAAGAAGAGTTATCACCGCCTGTTGACTCAGATGGCCAAGCAAAAGCGCGGCGCCTTACTGTTCCACTGTTCCCACGGGATGGACCGCACGGGAACGTCCGCGGCGATTATCTACTCAATCTTAGGGGTGAGCCGCAAGGATATTGAACGCGACTACCTCCTGTCCAACACCCAACTGAACGTGACCTGGGCCAAGCCAGCGCTGTTGAACCAGTTCTTTGATGATGTCCAGATGCAATACGGCTCGATGGCAAACTACATCCACAAGGGACTCCACATCAACCGTGCGCAAGAATTAGCCATTCGCGCTAACTATTTAACGGCTCGGAAGTAACGCAAGCGCCCTAAATATTTGGGGACTTAGAACAGCAACGGTAGCAAAATCAACTTAACAGCAATCGATGAAAACACCCCAACGCGTGTCTGCGTTGGGGTGTTTTGTGGGTTACTTTCGGTTCTGTAGGTGGTTCCACGCTGCCTGGAGTTCGACGTGGTAGTCGTCAAAGCCAATCTGGTGGAGGTGGGTCAGGGCATCCGGTAGGTCAAAGAAGCGGACCCGCTGGAGTTCTTCGGTCTGGACCGTGAAGTCGCTGGTTGTCCAAGTTGTCTGAAAGGCGAACCAAGCACTGACCCAGTGGCTATGGGGCGTGACCCGGTAGTTGTCAGCCGCGGTGACCGGGTGGTCGAAGCCTAATTCCTCGGCCATTTCGCGGTGCATGGCCGTTTCGATGGTCTCGCCGGCCTTGACCGAGCCCCCCGAGGAGGTGTCCCAGTAGCCGGGAAAGTTGAGCTTGTCCAGGGCACGTTGTTGCAGTAAAACCTGATTCTGGTGGTTAAAGATGAAGGCGTTGACCACCAGGTGGTAGCGTCCCGGGGCGACCGGGTCCGCGCGGAGCTGTTGACCGACGCGCCGGAGTTGACGGTCGTAGAGGTCCCAGGTTTCATGGAGTTGGTCGGCAGGCATAAGTTATAGAACTTCCTTCTAAGTAGTGGGGTCAATCATGGTCGTAGCGGGTGACCTTAAATTCGTGATTTTCGTATTTTGCCATGTAAACGTCGCGGACGTTGGTGATACCGTGGTTGGCCAGTTGCTGGAGCAGCCAGTCTTCGTCGTGGTTCATCAGTTCCAAGACGTCCTGGTCGATTTGACCGTCAACGATGATCGGGTAACGAATCTCGCCGTCACCCTGGCGGAGAATCGTCAGACTACCGTTCTGTTCAACGATGGCCCGTTTGACCTCGGCGATTTGATAAACGCCGGCGCTCCGGAGCTTGAAGTCGACTTCCTTGGCCGACAGGTTGGCCTTCAGGCAGTTATGGACCAGTAGATGGCCGTTCCGGACGATGGTGATGGGCCCGCCGTCGATGAATTTACCGACCGCGTGAACGTGAATCTTGAGGTACCGCATGACCAGAATCAGTAACGACCAAATTAGGAGGACCATCACGAACTGGATGATGGTGATCGATGAGTTGTAGATGACCCCACCGATAATGCCCCCTAAGACGTAGTTCTGGACCTGGTCGATGGCCGAGGTCGGGGCGAGGTTTCCCTTACCGGTGAAGTTGATCAGTAAGGTCATAAAAACGAAGCCGATGAGCAGCTTCAACGCAACATCTGAATAAACGAACATAGGCTACTCCTTTTTCAGTGTGATTTCGGGATGATGAAGGTTCAGCTTTTCTAACACGAACGCGGATCCATCCGAGTTATAGTCCGCGCGGTAGTAACCCCGCGGGGTCTTGAATAGGAGTCCATCGGTGGTCGCCGTGGCGTTAACGGCCACGGTGGCGGGTTTCACGTTGAGGCGTTTGGCGACCGTCTTGACGGTTGCCGTGATGGCCCCGGTAGTCTCGCTACTGGTGTGCAGGTTGACCAGACCGTTGATTTGAAACCCCAGGACTAACAGAATGATGGTCCCGGTGATGATACTCAGATCCTTGTATTTCACGTTCCACCGATGGCGAAGGTAGTAGATGAATAACCAGATAAAAACGGCAATGAGCGCGATGATCAACACTAATCGGGCGTATTGCCAAGTGACGTGTTGGGTCGTGAGATAGCTGTAAGTGTAAAAAGTCATGGGGGAACTCCTTTCTAGAGATTTTGGCGGTAAGCGGCCGCTATTTGCTGGTACTGTTTTAGGATACCACGCAGGTCGGTCCCTAGGTAATAGGTGTCACTGAGCGAGTTGATGAGGGCCAGGTAGGCGTCTCCCTTAGCCGGATCGCCAAAGTACCACTGCCAGATGGCCTCGCAGACCTGGTAAAGCAGCTCGCTACCTAGCATCAGATACGTGGCGTGGGGCGGGGTGAAGGCAGCGCGAAACTTCCGGGCTAATTGTTTATCGGGAAGCTGGAGGAGTATCTGAAAGGCCAGTAAGTCGAATTCAGCGCGGTAACGTAACACGGCGAGGGGGTCGCCCTGGTCGCTAACGTAGCGGTCACAGCTGGCGTGCATTTTGGTGATGCCGGCCTGGATCTGGTCGGGACGTTGTTTAGCCGTGGCCAGCAGAAGCCACATCATTCCGTAGACCAAGTCCTGAATCGTCCAGTAGTCGGCCCGTTGCAGGCGTTCCCAGAGGGCCGTCATCTCAGGCGTGATGGTCCAGTGTAGGTGGTCATAGATGGTAATCAGAAGCTGGGCGACCATGGCTAACCGGCGCTGCTCGGGGTCGGGACTGTTGCGGTAGGTCTGGTCGAAGTGCCGCAGTTGCGGAAAGTTCTGCTGGTTGTAGATGCGGAGTAGGCGGATAAAAAGGGCCCGGTTGGTGGTGGGCCGGTAACCGTTTTGGATGAACCGAAATTCATCGGCCGAAACGTTTAGCCGGTCCAGGATGGCGAACAGTTTGTCCGCGCTGATGGTGTGTTGGTCCCGTTCCAGGCGACCGGCGAACGACCGCGAGATGATGCCGCCGTAAAGGGTCGCCTGGGTCATGCCGCGCAACAAGCGGAGCTGCTTGAGAGTGGTGCCGATACCGGTCATTGGTTCGCCTCCCGTTTGGCCCGATAGGCGTTGGCGCGCGGGTGATAGCTGGTGAGGATGGCGAGCAAGTTCGCGCGGCCCCGGGTAATGGGCATGGTCCGTAAGTTGGCCGCCAGGTGATCGCCATCCTGTGGGTCGCCGAAGTACCAGGCCCACAGGCACAGCATCACCTGGACCTGAATCTCGCCATCGGTGTTCAGAAATTCCCGGTGAGTTGCCAGCAGGGGACCCCGAAAGACCTTAGCGGCCGGGTATTGGTGGGTGATGAGGAGAACTTGGAGTGCCAGCATGTCAAAAGCCATCCGCTGATTCATGACCTGGAAGGGGTCAGCTTTGGGCGAAACGTAGCGGTCGCAACTGGCGTGCATCTTGTCGATACCGGCCAGGACCAACTGGGGGTCGCGTTTGAGGGCAGCGATTGCCAGCCAAGCGGTTCCCAGCTTGATTTGGTTGAGATTCCAGGTCTGGCATCGATTGAACTGGTCGTAGAGGCGGTCCATCCCCGGCGTTGGGGTCCAGCCGGTGCCGCCGAACGTTTTGATCAGCACGTCGGCGACCACGGCTAGCTGGTGTTGGCGGGGATTCTGACTGTCCCGGTAGCGCTGCTCCAGGTGGCGGAGCCAGGGGAAGTTCTGCTGGTCGTAAGCCAGTTCGGCCTGACTCTCCAGGATAGCCGCATCGGTTGGTTGGTAACCCTGTTGAACATAACGAAATTCATCGGCGCCGACGTTGAGCCGGTCTAAAATCAGGAAAAATTTATCGGTCGTGATCTCGTGGTCGCCGCGTTCGAGGCGGCCGGCAAATGAGCGCGAAACGATGCCGCCGTAGAGCTGATCTTGTGTTAACCGCTGCGTCAGACGGAGCTGGCGAAGGGTGGCACCCAGGGTAAGCATGTAACAGGTCTCCTTTCAAGCCCGGTGATGGGGCGAATTTGCCCCATATTATAGACGTCAAGTCTTCAGGCAGCAAGTACAATGATAATTATATTAAAAGGTTAAAATATTATGAGAGAAGGTACCTCCATGGTAGCAAACCCAATTTCGAACCGTCAATCGGTTTTTCAAATTATCAAGGCCGCCAGTAGCGACATCATTAGTTCGCTGAGTGGTGACATCTTCAGCTTTGCCCTGAGCCTGATGCTCCTCCATACCACTCATTCGGCAATCAGCTTTGGCTTAGGATCGGTCATCTACCCCATCATCGGCTTCCTGCTGGTGGTGCCCCTAAGTAACTTGGTCGATACGCATGCGCATAAGCCCCTGATTCTGGGGGCGAAGCTGGTTGCGTTGAGCGCGTTGGTGCTGTACACCTTGACGATCGACCACCTACGTACGCCGTTATGGGCGTCGGTCGCCATCGTGACGGTCTTCGGCATTTGCGACAAGCTTTCACAAACTGGTTACACGGCATCGGTCCATGAACTGGTGAACCCGGAACATATCAAGCCGTTGACGACCATTGAGCAGTCAGCTTCGGCGGGGATTCAACTCCTATCGCCGTTACTTGCAGCCTTACTGTACACATTAATTGGCTTTGACGGGGTGCTCCGGATCGAAATGTTGGCCGAGACGTTGGTGATTTTGATAACGTTGAGCATGCGGTTCCACCCGCAACCCCGGACCACCAGCGAAGCCGCGACCAACGGGCAGTGGCGCCAGTTCAAGGTTGGCCTGACCTACATTCACCAGCATAGTGTTCTGTTTTTCATCGTTCAGCTGGCCGTGGGCTTGAACTTCCTGTTTAGTGCCATCAACGTGGGAATTCCGTTTGCTTTGGTCCAGCGCCTGCAGCTGGGCAACACCCGCCTGGGCTGGGTGATGAGTGCCTTTGCGGCGGGGATGTTGGTTGGGAACCTGGCGTTGATGGTCTTGCCGACCTTTAAGCGCCTGGTTCGCACGGTTCTCCTGATGACGGCGGGCCTGGCGGTGACGTTTCTGGTGATGGGGGTCTTGGTGATGGGGACCTGGACTATGGTGGCGGTGACCGTTGGCATGGCGGCCATGTGTGCTGCCCAGGGGCTCTTCATGGCGCTGATCAACACACCGACGAGCGTTTACCTCCAGAGCACGGTCCCTACGGAGCTGTTGGGACGGGTTAGCGGCACCATGATGACGTTGAACACGCTGGCGATGCCGTTGGGTACCTTGTTGTTCAGTTGGCTATTCCAGTTTTTGCCGGCGACCCCGATCTTTGTGACCAGTGGGGGCCTGATCTTGATTTTGGTCCTGGTGTTCTGGCAGCGTCAACGAGACGGGGTGACGCCGGCCACTGAGGAATCGGTTAAGTAGAGAGGAGTTTGTTTATGATAAAAACACCTGCGATGATTACCAATCGCCAGTCGGTCGTTCAAATTGTCCGAGCTGCCAGTAGCGACATTATTAGTGCGCTGAGTGGTGATATTTTTAGCTTTTCGTTGAGCCTGATGCTGCTGCACGCGACGCAATCGGCTGTGAGCTTTGGCCTGGGACAAGTGATTTACCCGGTGATTGGCCTGTTGCTGGTGGTCCCCATTAGTAACTACATTGATACCCACGCGCACAAGCCGTTAATTTTAATCAGTAAGTTGGTGGCCTTAGTCTCGCTGATTGGCTATAGTCTGGTGATTTTTCAAACGTCTCATAAACTATTGGCGTCGGTGGTCATTATCACCATCTTCGGGATTTGTGATAAGTTCTCCCAGACCGGTTATACCGCTTCGGTCCATGAATTGGTGAATCCGGAGCACATCAAGCCACTGACGGCC
Organism: Candidatus Levilactobacillus faecigallinarum; assembly: GCA_019113985.1. Lineage (GTDB taxonomy): Bacteria > Bacillota > Bacilli > Lactobacillales > Lactobacillaceae > Levilactobacillus > Levilactobacillus faecigallinarum. The sequence goes on along the minus strand of DXGJ01000020.1, from coordinate 82,155 downwards.
ATCGAGCAGGCGGCGACCTCGGGTGTGCAATTGTTTTCACCCCTGATTGCGACGCTACTATATACCTTGATTGGATTTGGCGGGGTGCTAAAAATTGAAATTGTTGCGGAAACACTGGTACTGGTAATCACACTGAGCATGCATTTTCACCCGCAACCCCGCACGCTGGTCGAGGCGGTCGGTGGTGGTCAGTTGGTGCGGTTCAAGCGGGGGCTGACCTATATTTTGCAGCATAACGTTTTGCGGTTCGTGGTCCAGATGGCCATTTGGCTGAATCTCCTGTTTGCGGCGTTAACGATTGGCCTCCCGTACGTGATGATCCAGCAGTTGCATCTGGGAAACACGAAGTTGGGCTGGGTGATGAGTGCCCTGTCTGCTGGGATTTTGCTAGGTAACCTGGTGCTGACCAAGTTGCCAGAGTTTAAGAACTTAATCAAGTCGATGCTTCGGTTGGTCTTTATATTTGGGAGTGCGTTTATTGGCGTAGGACTTCTGTTCCTAGGGCGGCCGGGGGACCAGATCATCGTTGTGAGCCTGATGAGCGGTGCCGTGCTACTGGGGGTCATGCTGGCGCTGATCAACACGCCGATTTCCGTGTACATGCAAACCACGGTGCCGACTGAGATGCTGGGACGGATTGGCGGTACGGTAAATACGCTGACCATGATGGCGTCGCCGTTGGGGATTCTGGCGTACAGCTGGTTGTTTCAGCGGGTACCGGCCTGGGGAATCTTCCTGGGAACCGGGGCGCTGGTCTTTGTCCTGATTGCGGTCTTTTGGCATTTAGGGAACCGACCGGTCGAGCCAACTGCTTAGAAAAGCGGTGGTTGCGTGCTAAAATCAAGGATAGACAGACTTTGAAAGGGTGATGGGGCATGCAACAGTTTGACACGGTGATCATTGGGGGCGGCCCCGGTGGTTTGGCGGCCGCATACGGCTTACGTGGTCGGGGACAGAACGTGGCGGTGGTCGAGAAGGACCTCTGGGGTGGCACCTGTCCCAACCGCGGGTGTGATCCCAAGAAAATTCTGATGGCGGCCGTCGAGGCTCAGGGCCGAAGTGCGGTCTTGCAGGGCTATGGTTTGGTTGGCACGCCGACGATTGACTGGGCGGCGTTGATGGCCAAGAAGCGAGCGTATACCCGTCAGATTCCTACGGGGACGCACGCCGGGCTGGAACGGGCCGGTATCGCCACGTTCCACGGGGATGCTCAGTTTACTGTCGATGGGACGGTACAGGTGGCCGGCCAGCAGTTAAACGCCACCAACGTGATCATTGCGACTGGTCAGGAACCGCGCTTGCCCCAGGTTACGGGACAAGAATGGTTGCGAACCAGTAACGACTTTCTGGATCTCGACACGCTACCCGCTGACGTGACCCTGATGGGCGGCGGTTACGTGGGCGTCGAGTTGGCGGCAATCGCCAACTCGGCCGGGAGTCGGGTGCACCTGGTGCATCATAATGCGCGGCCATTACGCGCGTTTGATGGTGACCTGGTCACCGATTTGCTCGCCCGGTTAAGCAAGGACGGTATCGATGTGCGCTTGGGGACGGAGATTACCCAGGTTGCGCCGGATGGCGACCAGTACCGGGTCACCACGGCCGATGGTGAGGCGTGGACCACGGACCTGGTCTTTGCGACGGCTGGTCGGACGCCGGTGGTGGCGGAGCTGCACTTGGACCGGGTCGGCGTGGCAACCACGTCACGTGGGGTCACGGTCAACGACCATTTGCAAACGACCAACCCGCACATCTTTGCGTTGGGGGACGTGGTCGACCGGCCACAGCCGAAGTTAACGCCGGTCGCTGGGTATGAAGGTGACTACTTGGTGAAGGTGTTGACCACGGATGAACAGGCGGCGATTCGCTATCCGGTGGTTCCGTCGGTGGTCTACGGCAAGACTCAGTTGGCGCAGTTGGGTGTGACGCCGGACCAGGCGGCGACCCAGCCGGACCGGTACCGGGTCAACGACCTTGACTTGACGCATTGGTACAGTTACCAACGGATTCAGGACCCGCAGGCACGGATCAAGGTCGTTTTGGAGCAGGACAGTGGACGCATCGTGGGTGCGGCTGTGCTCAGCACGGAGGCGGAACAGGTCATCAACTACCTGGATTTCGTGATTCAACAGCGCTTGAGTTCAGTGGACATCAACCAGATGATTATGGCGTACCCGACGTTGGCGTCGGATTTGACCTACTTCAGTTAAAATGAACCGTTAGCGTCACCGGAAAAGTTGCCGGTGGCGCTTTTGCGTCGAAAAAAAGTGGGGTATAGTGGACAGTAACTTTAGTTTACATAAGGTAGAAACAAAGTTTATGCGAAGGAGTGTGAGGCCCGTGGCTTTCTTAGGAACGCTATGTTTGATTCTGGTACTGACCACGTTGGCAGGAAACTTTGCCAACCGGCTGGGGGTTCCCGCTGTGATTGGTGAATTACTGGTGGGTATCCTGATAGGTCCGGCGATGCTGGACTGGGTGCAGTTGAATAGTTTGGTGAACCTGTTTGCCGACATTGGGGTCGTTATCCTGATGTTTTTGGGCGGATTGGAAAGTAATCTTCAGTTGCTGATGAAGTATCTGAAACCGGCTATTATCGTGGCGACGTCCGGAGTGATTTTTCCGGTCGCCGTGATGGGGGCGGTATCTTGGTGGTGGGGGTTCACACCACTTGAGGCCCTATTCATTGGTGTGATTTTTTCGGCGACCTCGGTATCGATTTCAGTGGCGGTGTTGAAGGAATACCACGCATTAAGTACACGGGAAGGCGCGACGATTCTGGGGGCGGCCGTAGCCGACGACATCATGGGTGTGGTCCTGTTGTCGTTGATGATTAGTTTGCTGGCGAGTCAGGGCATCGAGGCGGCTGGTAGTCAGCCGGCGTTGGGCCTGGTTTTGCTGGAACAGGTGGCGTTCTTCGGTGGGACTTACGTGCTGGTCAAATGGCTGGCGCCGTACCTGATGCACTTGAGCGAGCGGTTAGTGATGGCGTCGAGTGCGACCATTATGTCGATGGTGATCTGCATGGGCATGGCTTGGTTGGCGGACATTGTTGGACTGAGCGGGGCGATTGGGGCCTTCTTTGCCGGAATCGCGGTTGCTCATACGCCGTACCGAGAAACGTTGGCGGACCACGTGGAGCCGCTGGGAAATGCCATTTTTATCCCGGTATTTTTCGTGAGCGTGGGGCTGAACATGACGCTGGCCCACTTGGGGGATAATCTGGTGTTGATTATTGTCCTGACGATTCTGGCCTGCCTAACCAAGCTGGTCGGCTGTGGTTTGGGGGCCCGCTTGAGTGGGTTCTCGATGACCAGTAGTACCGTGATTGGTACGGGGATGATTGCCCGGGGAGAGATGGGGCTGATTACCGCCCAGATTGGCCATCAGGCTGGTCTGATGAGCAATTCGGCATACTCTGCCATGATTTTGGTGATTATTTTGGCGACCGTTTTGGCACCGCTGTTCTTGAAGCCGGCGTTGAAGCGGTTGAATGTGGTAGACCAGGCAACTGCATAAGCGATAAAAACTGTTTGATGAATATTGAATATTCAGGATGTAAGCGTTATACTTTTGATGATAAGTTTGGCAAAGGCGCCAGATAGTTCGCTCGGTGATGAGTGGTCTATTTGGCGTCTTTGTGTATTTTTATTTTTAAATTAAGGAGGACTAAAGCGATGCAACTTTATACAAAGGTTGGCGACAAGGGAATGACGAAACTGGTCGGCGGTGGCAAGGTGAGCAAAAACTCCGATCGCGTTTGGGCTTACGGGACAATTGATGAATTAAATACCTTTATTGGCCTAACAGTTGCAGAATTGGACAGTGAGTCCGATATTCGGCAAGAGCTTATTCAGCTACAACAATGTTTGTTTGATCTGGGAACGGACTTGGCCAATCCCAACTTAACTGCTGATAGTATGCGATTTAACGATAAATATGTTGGCTGGATTGAAAAGAAGATTGATCAATATCAAGATGAACCGGATCCTATCACACGGTTCATTCTGCCTGGCGGGAGCAAGTCTTCTGCGTTATTGCAGGTTTGTCGGACAATTACGCGGCGTGCAGAACGGCAAGTGGTCGCCTTGAATTGGACGGCAACTTTGCCAGCGCAGATTTTGATTTTTGTGAACCGCTTGTCTGATTATTTTTACGCACTGGCACGTGTTATGAACTACCGAACGAATACGCCAGAAATCTTTTATGAACATGGCCAACAGGTATTCCACTAAATACTTACTTAAAGTACTGGTTAAAAAATCTGTGCTGTGATATAGTAAAGCCAAGAATTGAATAGAAGCATCTGTCGAATGGAAACCGGTGCAAACCCGGTACGGTCCCGCCACTGTGATTAGCGCAAGCTATAAGTCAGGTCTTTTCGATAAATTGCTCGATTAGCATTCTGTCCCGAGGCTTGGACAGGGTGCTTTCAATCTTACCTGCACAATGGCGTGCACTTCGAACATAAACAATGGTGTTTATGGTGAGCCGCAATCTTTATTGCGGCTTTTTTTGTGTTTTAACCAGAATTATATTGACGGTTCGAAATGTAAGCGCTATAGTAAACGTGTAAATAAAATTGATTATCTCGTACAATGGCGTACATAAAAAGCAAAGGTGCTTTAGGACACACTAACATTGGGTTAGTGTCTTCTAAAACACCTTTTTTCATTTTTATTTATTAATAAGTCGTAAAGGAGGTTATGCGTTTGGAAAAAATACAGTTTAAAACCCAAATTTGGAGTGGTGAAGATGCTCTGACGGGTCTGGAAAGTATCGAGAATCAGCGAATCTTCTTAGTAACTGACCCCTTCATGGTTAAATCAGGGAGTATTGATCAAATCACCAGTCATTTGGAAAAACAAAATGACGTGAAAATCTTTTCTGATATTCAACCTGATCCACCGATTACCAAGATAGTAACGGGGATTGAGGCTTTGCAAGCATTTAAAGCAACCCTCTTAATCGCTGTGGGTGGTGGTTCTGCGATTGATGCGACGAAGGGCATGAAGTTCTTCGCTAATCAAATGTCGCCAGACAAGCCAGACTTGGATCTGATTGCGATTCCGACCACAAGTGGAACGGGATCAGAGGTTACGAATTTTGCCGTCATTACGAACAGTGAGAAGGGCATCAAGTACCCATTAGTAACGGATGAAATCTTACCAAAGATTGCGTTACTGGATGCAAACTTGGTTGCTTCTGCACCACAAAATATTACTGTGGATACTGGTATGGACGTCTTAACGCATTGCTTAGAATCTTACGTTTCAATTAACGCCAATGACTTCTCGGATGCGTTAGCTGAGAAGGCCTTCCAAATGGTCTTCACTTACTTAGAACGTGCTAGCAAGAACGGTTCTGACATGGAAGCTCGTCAAAAGATGCACGATGCCTCCTGCATTGCCGGGATGGCATTTAACATGGTTAATCTGGGCTTGAATCATGGTATTGCCCATGCAGCCGGCGCACAATATCATATTCCACATGGTCGTTTGAATACAATCTTAATGCCAAATATTATTGCATATAACGCCGAGATGGCTGACGGAGTTATGGCTAAGCCAAACCGGGCCGCTAAGAAATATGCAAATCTAGCAAGACTGATTGGTATTCACGTTGCTAACCCTAAAATTGCTGTTCGCAGCTTAATGAATACTATCGTTCAATTACGTCGTCGCCTGAAGATGCCAGCTACGTTTAGCGAGTACGGTATCAAGTCAGACTTCTTCGAACAAACTAAGGAAGAGATTGCTGAGGCTGCGTTGAAGGATGGAACAACTGCTGCTAATCCACGGAAACCAAGTCGTGAAGATGTTATCAAACTTCTCGAAACGAGTTTTTCGTAGTTAAGCCATTGAGATAATCACTTTATAATTGTGTTGAAAATTCTGTTGAGCATGTTAAAGTATAAACAGCATTGTCATGCCGATAGAAGGTTCATGGCGATAAGGAGTGTTTATCATGAGTGAACGAATAGTAGTTGTAGACGACGAACCAATTACGCGAATGGATATTCGAGATATTCTTGAACACGCAGGCTATCAGGTGGTTGGTGAAGGTGGCGATGGCTTTGAAGCAATCGACGCTTGCCAAAAGCAAAAGCCGGATTTAGTGATCATGGATATCCGAATGCCCCTCTTAGATGGCTTGAAGGCTGGTAAGAAGATTATGGAGGACCACTTAGCTGGCTCGATTATCTATTTATCTGCTTACAGTGATCTAGAGGATACAGAAACTGCCGGTAGAGTCGGTGCAGTTGGATATTTAGTGAAACCCCTTTCAGAAAGATCCTTGCTCACAACTATACAATTTGGTCTAGCCCACAATAAGAAAACGCGTGAACTTTCGAATGAAGTTGACGACCTTTCAACAAAGCTAGAAGAACGAAAAGTTATTGAGCGTGCTAAGGGAATCCTAATGGAAGAAAACAGCTTGTCCGAAAGTGCGGCTTACAAGATGTTACGAAATTTAAGTATGTCGAAACGGCAGTCGATGAGCGCAATTGCTGAATTAATCGTAATGGATGCGTAAACTAATGAATAGATTAGAAGAACTGTGTCACCAATACACGGATTTATCGGAATTGGATATCGTTACGTTGTCGCTAGAGGCGCAACGGATTGAGGAGACCGATGAGTATCAAGACCACGATGTCTTTATCGATGTTTGGAACGCGTTTAATAATCAGGCCTTGGTGGTTTACCATAAATCACCTAAATGTTGTGAGTCGTTGTATCACGATAAGGTTGTTGGTGAGATAGCTTTACGGAAGAATGAGCCCGGTGTGTTTCATACGCTGGAAACGAAGTTGAATTCAGTCGGCTTGCTGGCTGAGACACAGGAACGTCGTTTAATTCATCAACGAATCTATCCAATATTGCGGAAGAATAAGGCAATTGGTGTGACGATTGTAGAATCGGACGTTTCTGAAGGCGTTTTGAAGAACTTTCAAGGGACTGACGTTCAATCGACGTATGACGATGTTTCGGCAACGCTCAAGATGTTTGGTCAGTTGGATACGGAGATTACGGATCAACTGGCGGATGCTATCTTAGTTTTTGACGAAACAAAGCACCTTGTCCTTGCAAATCGGGCGGCCATTAGTTTGTATCAGCGCGTGGGGTATATTGGAAATATCATTGGACTGAATTACGAGAATTTATCATTAGATGGTTCGCAGTTTGATGATACTGTCACGCAATTACAAGAAATTCATCATGATGGACAGTTTTTAGCCCACAGCTTTAATTACCTTAGCTATTTCTTCAAGGAGCGTAAGTTCTGGAACAAGAATAGTCGGCAGCTGGTGGTTTTAATTCAAGATAAAACGGATGTAAAATCCAAAGAAGCAGAGATTATCTCAAAATCAGTCGCGATTCGCGAAATCAATCACCGAATCAAGAATAATTTGCAATCGGTGATTTCACTTCTACGAATTCAGCAACGTCGATTAGAGGGTGAAGAGGCTAAGAAAGTTCTTAGCGAAAGCATCAGTCGAATCATGGCGATTGCATCGACGTATGAGTTGATGTCTAAGCAGCTTGAGGATGAAACAAATCTTAAAGCGGCAATTCAGTTATTAGTATCACATTTCGTTCAACTGAATGAACAGAATCAAGAAGTAAACATTGCTTTAGAAGTTGATCCGGATATTACGGTAGACAGCGACCAGGTTGTGACGATATCAATTATTATTAATGAAATCTTGCAAAATATTGTGTCGCATGCTTATCCTGAGGGTCAACAACGAATGGGACACGTGATTATTCAAGGCCAAGTAGCGCACGAAATTATTACACTAACGATTACTGACGATGGCGTTGGATTTGACCTTGAACACACGCGGCCCGGAAGCCTCGGCCTAACCATTATCCGTAACTATGTTAAGGATAAATTATTGGGTCGTTTGAAAATTGAATCTTCTTCGGAAGGAACGAGTATTAGTTTCTCGTTTGATCAAAAGACACAACACTGAGGTTGTGCCAGAGCAATGGGGCTCAAGATCAAACCACCAAGCGTTCAGTCCAATGGTTTCTTTGGGAACTGTTGACGAATGGGAGTGGTTTAATCTTGAGCCCTATTTTTTGAAGGGAGGGCAATGCTAATGCGTGATGACCAAATTCTGAGTGTCGGTATTGATTTAGGAACCTCAACGACGCAATTGATTCTATCGCGGTTAACGGTTAAGAACTTTGCGGCAGCGTTCTCGGTTCCACGAATAAATATCTCCAAGAAGGAAGTTATCTTTCAAAGCGACATTATCTTTACGCCGCTGGCAACCCAAACTCAGATTGATGCGGACGCTATTAAGAAGTTTGTTGCAGAACAATATCAAAAAGCAGGGATTCAAAAGCAGGATATTCAGATGGGTGCCGTTATTATTACGGGAGAAACAGCACGGAAAGAGAATTCCAGTGCGGTTACCCAGGCATTAAGTGGTTATGCGGGGGATTTTGTCGTAGCAACTGCGGGTCCTGATTTGGAAAGTATTATCGCTGGTAAGGGTGCTGGAACAAACGTCATTGCACAAAAGAAACGCCAGAACGTTGTCAACATGGATATTGGCGGTGGGACAAGTAATCTTGGTTTGTTTGATGACGAGGATGTCATTGATACCGCTTGTTTCGATGTGGGTGGTCGCTTAATTAAAGTGACACCGGATGATCACAAGATTACGTACATTTCGCCTAAAGTTAAGCAACTGATTACCGAGCTGGGGTTAGACCTCCATGAAGGAATGCCAGTAACGGCAACGCAGTTGCAACCTGTTGTCGACTGTTTAACACAGGTCTTGGAAAATAGTATTGGGCTCGGTGAGAAGAGTCCTTACTTCGATCTCTTCATTACCAACCATGCACTTCATCCTGAAAATAGCATCAAAGGAGTTACTTTCTCTGGCGGAGTTGCGGATTGTTTAAATGAGGAATTGCCGGAAGATGAATTTCACTACGGGGATATTGGTCTGTTACTAGGTCACTCAGTGCGACATTCGCAAATCTTCAAGCACAAGATTATTTATCCGTCCGTTGAAACGATTCGAGCAACTGTTGTGGGGGCAGGATCTCATACGACGGACGTTACGGGGAGCACGATTGCTTACACCGATGGAATCCTCCCACTGAGAAATCTACCGATTCTTAAGATCTCTAAATCCGATGAAGACCTGGATGCGGACGACTTAGCGACCAAGATTTCTGAAAAAATAAATTGGTACCGTGTTCAAAACGAGTTGAGTAATGTGGCATTGGCATTAGTTGGCAAACATAGTCCAAAGTTTGCGGACATTCAACGCTATGCTGAAGGAATCGTCCAAGGTGCTAAGGTGTTGATTGATAAGCGTGAGCCACTGATTATCATGGTCCACGAAGACATGGCCAAGGCATTAGGACATAGCCTGTTTGCTCGACTCCCGGAGCGTTATCCATTTGTATGTATCGATAGTGTCAAAGTCGAAAATGGTGATTATATCGATTTGGGAGAACCCGTTGCAAACGGGGAAGTTCTTCCGGTAATCGTGAAGACACTGGTATTTGGCTAAAAGGGATTTTTAAAGATAAAGGAGGCAGCAGAATGATTCTACAAGCAAAATTGTATGGTCAAGTGTACAAGTTTAGTTCCGTTAAAGAGGTTATGGCTAAAGCCAACGAATTGAAGTCCGGTGACGAATTAGCAGGTGTTGCTGCTAAGGATGCTAAGGAACGCGTTGCCGCTAAGGTCGTTCTTGCCCAATTAACGTTGAACGATATTTACAACAATCCAGCTGTACCATATGACGAAGATGAAGTTACTCGGATTATCATTGATGGGGTTAACACCCGGATTTTTGAAGAAATCAAGAACTGGACGGTTTCCGACTTACGTGAGTGGATTTTATCTGACCAGACTACGGATCATGACATTAAGCGACTTCGGCGTGGCTTAACTTCTGAAATGGCTGCGGCGGTTACGAAGTTAATGACAAACATGGACCTGGTTGTTGGTGCCAAGAAGATTCACGTTGAAAAGACCGCTAACACGACGATTGGTCGTCCAGGGACCTTCTCTTCACGGCTACAAACTAACCATCCAACCGACAACATCGATGGTATCATGGCCGGCATCATGGAAGGTGTCAGCATGGGGATTGGGGATGCCGTTATTGGTTTGAACCCTAACGATGATTCAGTTGACAGCGTTTCCAAGATTTTGAACAAGTTTGAAGAGTTCCGTTCTCACTGGGATATTCCAACGCAATGTTCTGTTTTGGCGCACGTTACGACTCAAATGGAAGCCATTCGCCGTGGCGCTCCCGCTGGTCTTATTTTCCAATCCATCGCTGGTTCTGAAAAAGGGAACAAGGCTTTTGGGATTGACGCAGATATGCTGAGTGAAGCTTATGACTTAGGGTTACATCAAGGTCAAGCAGCTGGTCCTAACATTATGTACTTTGAAACCGGTGAAGGTTCAGAATTATCCGCCGAAGCCAACTTTGGTGCTGATGAACTGACCATGGAAGCACGATGCTACGGATTTGCTAAGAAGTACGATCCATTCATCGTCAACACGGTTGTTGGGTTCATCGGACCGGAATACTTATACAACTCCAAGCAAGTTATCCGCGCGGGTCTTGAAGACCACTTCATGGGTAAGCTGCAAGGTATCTCGATGGGGTGTGACGTTTGCTACACCAACCATATGAAGGCCGACCAAAACGATGGTGAAAACTTAGCTGTACTGTTAGGTGCCGCTGGATGCAACTACATCATGGGTGTGCCACATGCCGATGACGTTATGTTGAATTACCAATCAACCGGTTACCAAGAAACAGACACGATTCGGGACATCTTCGGTTACCACCCAATCAAGGAATTCGAGGAATGGATGGAAAAGATGGGCCTTAGCGAAAACGGTAAGTTAACTGCACGTGCCGGTGATGCTTCAATTTTCTTAGACTAAACAAGAAGGTGATATGACATGAACGAACAAGATCTCAAGTCGATGATTGAAAACATTTTGTCTGATATGACGGATGAAAAGAAATCAAATAATACCACTAATGGCGCTACAACATCAGTTAGTGATAACAATGCTGACAATACCGTTTCTGACGGCGTTTTAGATGACATTACTGAAATTGATTTGAAGAAACAATTCTTAGTTCCGCATCCACATGACCGTGAAGGCTACTTAAAGATTAAGTCCTTTACGCCAGCGCGGTTAGGCATGTGGCGGACGGGGACCCGTTATAAGACCGCCTCGGTTCTACGGTTCCGTGCTGACCATGCGGCAGCCCAAGATGCCGTCTTTAGCGACGTTGATCCACAACTGCCAAAGGACATGGGCTTCTTAGAAACGCAAACGATGTGCAAGACCAAGGATGAATTCTTGACCCGTCCAGACCGGGGACGTAAATTCCCTGATGAAATGGTTGATAAGATCAAGAAAAACGTAAAACCAAATGCCAAGATTCAAATGGTTGTTGGTGATGGTCTTAGTTCTGCTGCGATTGAGGCAAACGTCAAAGAAATCATTCCAGCCATCCAACAAGGTTTGAAAGTTTATGGATTAAGCTTTGAATCTAAAGATGTCATCTTTGTGAAGTACGCACGGGTTGGCGCTGAAGACCAAATTGGTGAAGTTACGGGAGCTGATGTTGTCTGCATGTTAGTCGGCGAACGGCCAGGACTGGTAACTGCCAAGTCAATGAGTGCTTACATTGCTTACAAACCAACGATGGGGATGCCAGAAGCTAACCGGACGGTTGTTTCAAACATCCACGATGGTGGGATGCCCGCCGTTGAAGCCGGTGCTTACATTGCTGAACTGTTAGATAAGATGGTTCGACTGAAGAAGTCTGGGATTGATTTGAAGGCTGCTGAAAACGCTGGCGACAAATAACTAGACGCCTTTAATTGAAGGGAGGAATTGCACTTGCGAGACGATTTCGTACAAGCCAACGTCTTGAGTACCCGGTTGATTCCCAATGTTGACGACGCACTTGCTAAGTCACTTGAATTACCGGATCACATTAAGAGTTTGGGCTTAATTACTGCAGATTGTGATGATGTTACCTACGTTGCGTTAGATGAAGCGACGAAGACGGCTGATGTTGAGGTTGTATATGGTAAGAGTATGTATGCTGGTGCTGGAAATGCATCAACGAAATTAGCTGGGGAAGTTATTGGAATTCTAGGCGGCCCCAATCCTGCCGAAGTTCAGAGTGGCCTGGATACTTGTGTTCAATTTATTCAAGAAGAGGCCCACTTTGTCAGTGCTAATGAAGACGATAGTATCGTTTACTTTGCGCATACAATTTCTCGGACTGGGAGTTATCTGTCTAAGGTTGCTGGTGTTCCTGAAGGTGGCGCAATTGCCTACTTGATTGCACCGCCACTGGAATCTATCTATGGGATGGATGCAGCGATGAAGGCAGCTGACGTTGACATGGGAGTTCTCTACGGCCCACCTTCGGAGACGAACTTTGGTGGTGGCCTGTTAACCGGTAGCCAGTCGGCATGTAAGGCTGCTTGCGATGCATTCGCGGCCGCAATTAAGGATATTGCGGACAAGCCAACAGAAGACTAAGGACGTGATCAACAATGGCGATTGAAAGCCTTGGAATGATTGAAGTTCATGGATTCTTAGGTGCCGTCGTTGCTGCGGATGCTGCTTTAAAGGCAGCGAATGTTGACTTACAGGATCTCCACATTACACGTGGTGGGTTAGTAACGGTCCTTTTAACAGGAGATGTTTCAGCAGTTAACGCCAGTGTTGATGCAGGGGTTGCGAGTATCGAACGCTTCAATTGTCTGATTTCGCAGCATGTTATTGCGCGAATGGATCGGCAGACTGAAGAGCTAACTCAGCCCCAGCCGCCAACACCGACAGAAACAGCAACTACGACGCTGGAAGAAAAACCAGAATCTAAGTTGGATGTAAAACCAACGCCAGCGCCAAACACCAAAGTACCTGAACTGAAAGCTGAGCAGGCAACTCCAAACTCAACTCCAGCTCCCAAAGCAATAGGGAAACCAAAAAATGCTCCACGCCGGATTACGGCGGACCCAGCAACTTGGACAACGACTAAATCAGAGTTGGAAAAGATGCGCGTCGTCGATTTACGGAGACAAGCGTACAGAATGGAAATTCAGACGCTAACGAAGAAACAAATCAAGATGGGCAATAAACGGACGTTGATCCAAGCCATCTTGGACGATTTACAAGGGAGGGATAACGCTTGAGTTTAACTGATGCTGACTTACTTTCAATGCAAGAAGTACGGACGTTACTTCATAAGGCGACGAAAGCTCAAGAGATTTACAGTCATTTTACACAAGAACAAATTGATGCAGTCTGTCAGGCGATCGCCGATGCTGGTGTTGCCGCAAGTGAAAAGCTTGCTAAGATGGCACAGAAAGAAACCGGATTCGGAATCTGGCAGGATAAGGTCTTGAAAAACGTCTTTGCTTCAAAGACGGTGAATGATCGGTACAAGGGTCTCAAGACCGTTGGTGTTATCGATGAGGATCCAGAGAATAAGACGATTGACATGGCCGTTCCAGTTGGGGTCGTTGCTGGTCTGATTCCATCAACAAATCCAACGTCTTCAGTGTTCTACAAGTCGATTATTTCATTGAAGTCGGGGAACGCGATTGTGTTCTCACCACATCCAAATGCAAAAAAGTGCATCTTGGAAGCCATCAAGATTGCAAGTGATGCTGCAGTTCAAGCTGGTGCCCCAGAAGGGTTAATCTCTGGAATGACCATCTTGACGCTTGAAGGTACCGACGAATTGATGCGGAATGCGGAGACTAAGTTGATCTTAGCTACTGGTGGTGGCGCCATGGTCCATGCTGCTTACTCATCAGGGACACCAGCCATTGGTGTTGGCCCAGGTAATGGTTCAGCTTACATCGAAAAGAGTGCTGACCCAGCAGTTGCAGTTAAGCGTATTATGGATTCCGAAACTTTTGATAATGGGACTATCTGTGCGTCCGAACAGTCTGTTATTGCTGAAGATGCAAATAAAGAAGAAGTTCATCGTGAATTAGAAAAACAGGGTGGCTACTTCTTGAATGCTGAAGAAAAGTCAAAGCTGGCTAAGTTCTTGCTACGCGCCGACGATACTATGAATCCACAAATTGTGGGGAAGTCTGTTGCACGGTTAGCAGAAATGGCGAAAATCGATGTTCCAGCCGGGACACGGGTTCTGATCGTGCCTGATACTGTTGAAAACGTCGGACACGATGATCCTTACTCTCGTGAAAAGCTAACACCAATCATGGCTTATTACGAAGTAGCTGATTGTGAAGCCGCTGCTGCACTGACGAAGAAGCTGTTGTTGAATGAAGGTGCCGGTCATACCGCAATCTTGCATTCTGAGAACCAACAAATTATTCGTAAGTATGCGGCATTAGTTCCTGCTTCACGGGTTATTGTAAACACCCCCGGTGCCTTAGGTGGTATCGGCGCCACGACTGGGATGGACCCAGCCTTAACGTTAGGCTGTGGGGCTATCGGTGGTAGTGCGTTATCAGAAAATGTTAATCCAAAGAACCTGTTGAACGTCAAGCGAGTAGCTGTTGGGCTATGTGAACTAGATGACGTTAAACGCGATGCCGGTGTTGCTGATACATTAGCCAGCTCCACGGATGATCGCCAGCAATTGGTTGATGAATTAGTTCGTCAAGTTTTAGCAAAAATTCAATAATTTAGAATTAATCTAGGAGGAATATATTATGTCAAACATGAACGCTCTCGGAATGATCGAAACTAAAGGTTTAGTTGGTGCTATTGAAGCCGCTGATGCAATGGTTAAGGCTGCCAATGTTACGTTAATTGGTAAGGAACAAATTGGTTCTGGATTAGTAACTGTTATGGTACGTGGCGATGTTGGTGCCGTTAAGGCTGCTACTGATGCTGGTGCCGCAGCTAGTGAAAAGGTCGGCGAATTAATCTCTGTTCACGTTATTCCTCGTCCACATAACGAAGTTGAAGGTATCTTACCTCACATGTTAGGCGACAAGGCTAACTTGGAAGAAGACTAATCGACGTTTAGTCAGTCATGACTTGTTCTTGAAAGGAGGTGCCTCTTGGGTAAGTTATTAACTGAAGATTCTGTTCGTCAGTTGATGAAACAGAATAAATTAATTGACCGCGGTTCACTCACCCTGCCAAGAGGTACTATTTTAACCCCGTCTGCTCGAAGCTTTTTGGCAGAACATCAGATTAAAATTGGTTCAGGACGAGCTGAAGCGACTAACGAACCGCTGGCTAAGCAGATTAAACATAATCCATGGCTTTCTTCGTTAGCAATAACGCAGGGAAAAGTAGATTTTGATCTAGTTGCTTATTATCGGACGCCACTCTTTCAATTGCGGACGGCTTTACGCGAGCAAGGTGTTCTGTGTTTGGCGTTGCTACAACGTCAAGATGCTTCTGTTGATCAGAATGTGGTCACGAACATGGTATTGCTAGTCAATAACTTGTTAGCGGTTACGCCTGATCAGGTGGCAGGCATGGATGAATTTCCATGGGATGCCGTTAAGCTGGAGACACTGAAGTTGAAAGGCCCCCAACGACTGATCGGTCAACAAATAGCGATTGGTACGGAAAGAGTGGCCACGGCGTTGGCTGATTACTTAGTTGTTCAGCCGGAGTTCAGTCAAACCATTTATTATCAGGCCGTCGTAAGGTGGCAAAAGTTGGTTCAGACTTGGCTCCAATCTATTTGGAAAGTAGGTGAAGATGACGCAAGATCTAAATGATATTGTCGAAGACATCGTTACGGAATTACGAAAAAAGACATCCTTTGAAATTGAGGCCTCGGCACGCCACGTGCATTTGTCTCAGGGAACAATTGACCAACTATTCGGTGTTGGGTATCAGTTAACAGCGAAACGGCCATTGTCGCAACCTGGACAATTTGTGAGCGAAGAACGGGTAACCGTTAAAGGACCTAAGGGAACGTTGCAAAATGTTGCAATTCTCGGCCCAGCTCGGTCACATTCTCAGGTTGAACTTTCAATGACGGATGCGCGGACGTTGGGGATTAACCCACCGTTACGTGAAAGCGGTCATTTGGAACAAACACCAGGTGTCACCTTGGTCAATGGAAATCAGGAAGTTAGCTTACCTGATGGCGCAATCGTTGCGCAGCGTCACATTCACATGACGCCTAGTGATGCAAAGCTCTTTGGTGTTCAGAATAATGATATTGTCAGTGTCACGACTACGGGTGACCGGGCCGTAACGTTTGAAAATGTTGTTATTCGTGTGAGTGACAAGTTTGCGACGCGGATGCACATCGACTTCGATGAGGCGAATGCGTGTGGTTTGACCAAAGGCATGCGTGGGACACTTCATAAAAAGTAGGTTTTAAAAATGCAGTCTGCTGAAATGGATAAACTCATACAAATAATTACGGATCGGATTGTTGCGCAATTAATGCAAGACAATCAATCATCAATTATTTTTCGCGACACAAGTGAAGACTATCCTGCACCGTATGTCCAAAAACTTTCAGCTGACCATCATCTCGTGTTCGGATCAAAGCAGGATAGCGATGCTATCCTGCTTTGTCTTAGTCAAATAACAATTCCTCAGTTACTGGCCATTGCTAACCTAACAGCAATTGATGGCTTAAGCAGGCAGGTGATTGACTTCCTGTTGGCTGGAAAACCCGTATGGATTTTTGCGGCGGCTCCGAAGTTGGCAACGTATCGGCATCAAACACGTTATGCGGTTTGGCATGAGTTGCAACACGTTCTTCAAAAATTGACGACTTTTGATATACATTTTATTAAGGATGATCGGCAGTTTGATCAAGGGCTGAAGGTACTGCAGAAGGGGCAACGGGTTAAGCAAGGAACGCGAAAGTATATCACGAAACATGTTTTACAGGATCGGTGGCAACACCAACAAACATTGCTTAATTCTGGAGAAGTCTTAACGGATATGGCTGCAGAATGGGCACGTGATCGAAGATTGAATTTATAGTATTGTTGTTGTGTTTTTCTAGAAGGGAGGCAATGATTCATGGGAATAAATGAAATTATTATGTATGTAATGGTGTTCTTCATGGCCTTAGGGGCCTTGGACAAGATGATTGGCAATAAATTTGGGCTAGGTGAAAAGTTCGAAGAAGGTATCATGGCCATGGGATCCTTAGCCATGTCCATGGTTGGGATTATTATCTTAGCCCCCATCTTGGCTAAGTTGTTATCACCAGTGATTGTGCCATTATACCGGCTGTTGGGAGCAGATCCCTCGATGTTTGCGACCAGTTTAATTGCGATTGATATGGGTGGTTTTCAGTTGGCCCAACAAATGGCTTTGAACACGCAAGCTGGTTTGTTTGCCGGTGTTATTTTAGGATCGATGATGGGACCAACCATTGTCTTCTCGATTCCAGTTGCTTTAGGAATTATTGATAAGAAGGATCATCGGTTCTTAGCAACTGGTGTGCTATCTGGAATGATCACCATTCCAATTGGCTGTTTTGTCGGTGGTTTGATTATGGGAATGCCATTGATGGCCGTTATTAAGAATTTAATTCCGATTGTTCTCTTTGCTGTTTTAATTGCACTTGGTCTTTGGTTCAAGCCAGAAGGAATGATTAAAGGATTCTCAGTATTTGGGCAGGCCATTGTTATTATCGGAACCTTTGGGTTAGCCTTAGGAGCCATTCAATCCATGGTTGGCGTAACTGTCATTCCTGGCATTGGTAATGTTCGTGAAGGTATTCAGACGGTTGGTAGCATTGCGATGACGTTAGCCGGAGCATTTACCTTGGTATTTGTTATTACCAAAGTTTTCCGTAAGCCATTATTGAAATTAGGTAAGCTCCTAGGCATGAATGAAACCGCTGCCGCCGGGTTGGTTGCAACGTTGGCCAACAATATCCCAATGTTTGAAATGATGAAGGATATGGATGACCGTGGCAAGATTATCAACGTTGCTTTTGCCGTTTCCGCAGCCTTTGTTTTTGGGGACCATTTAGGCTTTACCGCAGGTGTTGCTAAAGAGATGATTTTCCCAATGATTGTCAGCAAGCTAGTTGCCGGGATTACGGCGATTGCCGTTGCCATCTTTATGGCCAACCGTGTATTGGGTAAGAATAATAAATATCAGGATACAAAAGACGATACGAAAGAAGTGACAGCAGATGAACATTGATCGTTCACAAATCGAAGAGATTGTTAGACGGGTTGTTGCTGCGCAAATGGGAAATACTAAAACAGCAACACCAGATGGCTTGATTACAATTGATCTTCCTGACTGGAACGTTAGTGAAGCTGATAGAATGGATACGGGTAACCCGGATGATCAAGTCTACACCAAAGACTTTTTCGATTTAACCGAAAGCCCACGTTTAGGTGCCGGCCTGATGGTTATGAAGAAGAGTACCTTTGATTGGACCCTTAATTATGATGAGGTTGATTATGTTATCTCTGGTACGTTGAGTGTTATTGGTAAGAATGGGACGGCCACTGCCAAGCCAGGTCAAATTATCTTGATTCCTAAGGGGAGTCAGATTAAGTTCTCAGCACCTGAAGAAGCCCGGTTTGTCTACATTACGTATCCTGCTGATTGGGCGGATCAGGCTTAGTTAACGTAAAGGAATATTACGCAAAGTGAAGGGAGGAACGTTGTGATGGCAGAAAATCAGCAAGGTCATCGGACAGAGCCAGAACGCATGATTCAGGAATACGTTCCTGGTAAACAGATTACGTTAGCCCACGTTATCGCTAATCCGAATAAAACAATCTTTGAAAAATTAGGACTCAATACGCAAAATACGGCCTTAGGTATTTTAACCATTACGCCCAGCGAGGCTTCAATCATTGCGAGTGATATTGCAACTAAGTCGGGTAGCGTCGATTTGGGATTTATTGATCGTTTTAGTGGCTCCGTTGTGGTTTGCGGTGAGGTTTCCGAAGTTGAGGCTGCATTAACAGAAGTTGTGAGTCAGTTAAAGGACATTTTAGACTTCTCAGTTTGCGGGATCACGCGGACCTAATGCTGGATTAATGATAGATAAAGTTGAGGGATGCATATGACAGTTAAGCAAACAACCGTTCTAACCAAGGCTAACCAACAGTTAAAGAAGTTTGCCAAGGTGGTTAACGGGAATCAACCGATTCGACAAGTTAAATCCGGCGAAAAGTTACGCGTGGGAATTGATTTAGGAACTTCGTCAATCGTCTTAACCGTATTGGATGAAAAGAACCATCCCCTCTATGGGGCCTTTGAATATGACCATGCCGTTCGTGATGGAATTATTGTTAACTTCATTGAATCGGTTCAGATTTTGAAACGATTAAAGGCAAAAGCCGAAAAGGTTCTGGGCGTTGAACTCACCACGGCTTGTGGTGCGGTGCCACCTGGTACGGGTGAAGGTAGTAGTCGAATCGTCACGAACGTAATTGAATCAGCCGATTTTATTTGCCAACGGGTCGTAGATGAACCAACGGCAGCAGCAAAGTTCTTACGATTGACAACGGGAACCGTGGTTGATATTGGTGGTGGAACTACCGGAATTAGCGTCTTTAAGGACGGCGAATTAGTCGAAGTTGTGGATGAACCAACAGGTGGCTTTCACATGTCACTTGTATTGGCTGGTTCACGACATATCGATTCTGATAAGGCGGAACTCATCAAACGGGATTCTGCCATGGAATCTGAGGTTTTTGCGGTTATCCGACCAGTTGTTGAGAAAATGGCAACGATCACGCGAACAATGGTTCAAACCGAAATTCAATTACCGGTAATTGTGGTTGGTGGAGCAATCAACTTCAAAGACTTTATTCCAACATTCAGTAAATCGTTGAAACTGCCCGCTGAAAAACCGGCTTATCCACAATTTGTGACGCCATTGGGAATTGCGATGTATGATGGTGAGGACTGATTTCAAAAGAAATGGACTGATTAAACATGCATATGGGAAAAGTCATTGGGAGTGTCGTTTCTACGCAGAAAGATGATTCGTTAGTCGGCCGCAAACTCATGATTGTTCAGGAAATTGATTCGGAACTGAGAAATGGGTCTCGTCAGGAAGTCGCTGCTGATACGGTAGGAGCTGGAATTGGCGAATACGTCTTATATGTTCGTGGTGCAGGGGCACGTCACTCCCAACCTGGCGATCCTCATACGGATGTAATGGATGCCGCAATTGTTGGTATCATTGATCGATTAGACAAGTAAACTGGGGAGGCGAAAAACTCATGAAGAAACCAATTTTTATTGGGGCCATTGGCTGTGGAAAAACAACTTTATTTCAACGACTACGGGGGCAAGCACTGGTTTATGATAAAACTCAGGTTGTTGAGTTCTATCAAAATAATCAGATGATCGATACCCCAGGAGAGTTTATGGAACATCGTAATCTGTATAGTGCATTGACGATTACTGCGGTTGATGCAGACGTTGTTGTTTTTCTACAGAGTGTGAGTGATCGACGCCAGACGTTTTCTCCTGGTTTCGGGAGCATGTTTCCGAAAGATAAGATTGGTATTGTGACTAAGACGGATTTGGCACGTGACCAAGCGGATATTGATTGGGCGGCTAATCAGTTACAAATGGCGGGAGCTAAAAAGATTTTTTATGTCTCAGCTAAGGACAATAGGGGAATTACTGAGTTAAATAACTACTTAGGAATTACCCCGGATAAGGCATAAAGTAGTTGGGAGTTGGAAACCTTGTTAGATGAACGTCATATTCAACTACAAAATGGGACTAACTTCCGCGATCTTGGTGGTTATCCCACCAATGATGGACGTACGTTAAAATGGTGTAGGTTGATTCGTTCAGGTGATTTGTCTCGGTTGACAATAGATGATCAACAAAAATTAATGGATTATGGGATTACCACAATTATTGATTTGCGCTCAACTGCGGAGGTTCAGCAGTTCCCTGATCATCTCATTAATGGTGTTCAGTGGATGGCTTTGCCAATTCTGGATGATGACGAGACGGAAAGTACGCAGACCATTCAGGACTTACAGGAGTTGTATTCAATTAGTCCACGGGGTGGTTACTTACGTATGACAAATGTTTATTGTCAGCTAGTGATTAGTGATCAGGCAAAGATGGCCTACACGCGTTTTTTCAGGTATTTACTTGAACATGGAAAAGAAGAAACGATTATCTTTCATTGTACCGCTGGTAAAGATCGAACGGGAATCGTGACGATTTTATTATTGGCAGCGTTAGGTGTTCCAGTAGATGTTATTCGTGAGGATTATCTGTTAACCAACCGTTACTCACAACAACGTGCCAATTCTCGTATAGTAGCGGCAAGAGAAGCCCAAATGAATGATAATTTTTTACAGTCAATCCGTGATTTATCCTTAGTGTCTGAAGATTATTTAGACAGAGTGTTTTCAATCGTTAATCAAGCGTATGGTGGCATGAACGCATACTTACATGATGAACTTGAGCTCGGCGAAGATGATCTTCATAAGTTACAGAAAATCTACTTAAGGTAACGTTGACAAGGGTCATCCTACAAGTGGGGTGACCCTTTTCTGACGATAAAGATGTCAAATTAGTCGTATAAAACAACTAACGTTGAAAAAAGAATTTTATACAAAAATAGCCATTATTTTGGCTTGTAAGATAAAATAGTGGCAAACGTAGTGTAAAATTTCATGAAGGAAACAAAATAATCTACCAATTGTTGGGTGAATAAATGTTAGGATTAAAGTTAATATAAAACGTTTTCATAAATGTACGAAAGAGGTTGGAAGTGATGTATGCTGGTACCGTTAATGAGCTGAATTTTTTTAATCAGTTGCATCCATTTACGGTTGCAGTGTACTTTGTTGGATTATTTTCGCTGTTATTAATGTTTAATCACTTGCTCCTGGGAATTGGAATGTTTGGGGTAATATTGGGTGTTTGTTCATGGTACTTTGATATCCATAAAATTCGACAGTTGCTAATTGGGAGTTTGTCGTTGATGGGGATGATTGTTCTATTTAATTTGTTATTAAATCAGACCGGTACAGTGGTTCTGTGGCAAGTTAAATGGGGCGTTATTGATTTTCGATTAACACAGACGGCGGTTATATATGGTTTGACGATGGCATTGCTGTTAGGAAGCATGATTATCACGTTTGTTCTGTTTAACGGTATTATTACAACGCCAAAACTAAGCTATTTATTATTTCCAATTGTTCCGCGGTTAGCAATGCTAATGGTTATTTCATTACGTTTTGTTGATCTATTCATTCAGAAGATGCAACGGTTAGCGATGTTTCAAAAGACACGGGGAGTTGTGTTAACTGAGGGGAATTTTAAACAACGTCTTTTAAAGATGGGGCAGTTGATGCGCATTATCCTAGTTGATACGATCTCAGAGGCAATGGAAACAGCAACGTTAATGGAGGCCCGGGGGTTTGGTGTAACGAAGCGGAGTCAATATCAGCGATTTCATTTTCGAGTAATGGATTGGCTATTTCTTACGATTAGTGCGGCAATTTTTGGCGTTATCGTAACGTTTAGAGTAAAG
This sequence comes from Candidatus Levilactobacillus faecigallinarum, assembly GCA_019113985.1. Classification (GTDB taxonomy): domain Bacteria; phylum Bacillota; class Bacilli; order Lactobacillales; family Lactobacillaceae; genus Levilactobacillus; species Levilactobacillus faecigallinarum. The sequence continues at coordinate 59,657 of DXGJ01000020.1, read as the reverse complement.
GGATACGGGTGGACGAATGACGTCACCCAATTAACTTGGGTGGCCTCCCAAGACTGGCTGTTGTTTGGGTTGATTGCTGGCTTCTGTTTGTTACCGTTGTGTGGGGAAGGAGGGTACCGGTTGTGGGAAAATTGATTTCAATACGTGACTTTACCTTTACCTATCCGGATCAGGTGAGCCCTGCATTGGATGGTATTCAGTTGGATGTTCAGACAGGCGATTTTTTGATTCTGGTTGGTGCAACGGGAAGTGGTAAGACAACGCTTCTTCGACAGTTAAAGCGGGAATTGGTTCCCGCCGGCACGGCTACCGGAGACGTTGAATTTGCCGGTCAGCCGATTGATCAATTAGACCATAGCATAAGTGCCCAACGAATTGGGTTTGTGGCACAGAATCCACAGACACAGCCGATCATGGCAACGGTAATTGAGGAATTAACGTTTCCACTTGAGAATCTTGGTTACTCAAGTACTGAAATCAATAGTCGTGTTGCAGAATTAGCTAATTTTTTAGGGCTAGATCGGCTTTTACAAGAACAAATTAAGAACTTATCTGGCGGTCAAGTTCAACTAGTGAATTTAGCTTCCGTGTTGGCATTAAAACCACAGATGATTTTGTTAGATGAGCCGACTGCACAGCTTGACCCAACGACCTCACAGAATTTCTTGAATGTCTTACAACAGATTCACGAAGAGTTGGGTATCACGATTATTTTAAGCGAGCATCGGCTGAGCAGAGTGTTGGGATTAGCGAATCGCTTGGTAGTTTTGGCAGATGGCCGCTTGATTTACAATGGTGGTGTCTCACAAGGGCTGAAGAAAATGTGGGAGACATCAGACTTGAGGGCGTTTGTTCCGGCGATTCCACAATTTTTTTTGATGCACCACCTTGGGGATGATACGTTACCCCTCTCTATCCCGAGGGGACGGCAACTTATCGAGCAGGGTAAATGGCACTTCAAGTCGCAAATTAAGGAAAAACAACCAGTGGACCAGTCAAATGAAATTTTGACGGCTAAGGATGTTGTTTTACATTTTCCCGAGAAGGTCGTCTTACAGCAGTTAACTTTGACGGTTCATCAAGGCGAATGGTTAGCAATCATTGGGAAAAATGGTTCTGGAAAATCCACATTGTTATCTGTTTTAACCGGGTTGCGAAAACCTCAACATGGTAAGGTGCGAATTGAAAACAAATTGGTATGGAAGATGACGAACCAGCAACGATTGCATCAAATTGCCTATTTGTCTCAGAATCCGACCGAGCAATTTTTAGGCAAGACGGTTCGAGAGGAACTTGATCTTCAGAATCAATTAAATGAAGCCCCATTGGATGACACGCAACTGCTGGCGTTAATGGCACGGCTCCATTTAACAAAATTGGCCAATCAAAATGTATTTGATCTAAGTGGTGGTCAACAGCAGTTGCTAGGACTGGGATTAGTTTTAGTGACACACCCGCAAATATTAGTGTTGGATGAACCAACTAAGGGGTTAGATCCCAATACGCAGCAACAATTGGGGAACATCTTGCGGCAAGTCCATCATGAAGGAACTACGATTGTTATGGCAAGTCATGACATGGATTTTTGCGCACGTTATGCGGATCACTGTACGTTTATGTTTAATGGTCAGGTTAATCTGCCGACAATTAGTCGGAAGTTTTTTACACAGAATTTCTTATTCACTACGGCGGTAAATCGGTTGCTTGCCGATCAAGTTCCCACGGCACTTTTTAGTCAGGACGTGCGGTTGAGTAATCACACAATGAAAGGAGGTGAGATGGTATGACGCGGAAGATGGGTTGGCAGGGACCGTTAATTATTGCATTGGTTGCGATGGCGTTTTTATTGGGATTAATGCTTTTGCTTAAGGGTCAGCACTATTTATGGTTTAGTTTTGGGTGCTTAATTTGTAGTTTATTACCAGCCTATTGGCATTTTGAGCATCAACAAATGGGAACGCGGCTACTTGTATTTTTAGCGGTAATCGTTGCGCTGGGGGTATTGGGACGAGTCCCCTTGGCGGCTATTCCGAATGTTCAATTGACAAGTTTTGTTGTTATTGTAAGTTCAGTGAGCCTAGGACCAGAACTCGGATTTGTCAGCGGTTCAATGATGGCATTGGTTTCCAATTTATTTCTAGGACAAGGGCCATGGACGCCTTGGCAAATGTTGGCGTGGGGTTTGATGGGACTGTTGACGGGGATTCTGGGTCGCAGTAATCTCAAAAACCAACTTTGGGTAATGGTTATTTGGGGTGGCCTCTGGGGATTTTGGTTTGGATGGATTTTGGATCTGTGGTATGCGCTGGCTTACGTACATCCGCTGAAGTTTACGAGTTTCTTCTTAGCGTTTGCTTCCAGTTCGGTGTTTGATGCTTTGCACGCGGCAACCAATGTTATCAGTATTTTATTGTTGTACCGACCATGGCGTAAATTAATGGATCGGTTGGTTACGAAGTACAAAATTTTATAAAAAGGGTGATATTTGATGTTAAAGGCAAAGAAATTAATGGTTTCATCGTTGACGGCAATTTTAACTTTAGGGGTTTTAGCACCAGTAGTTGATGTAAATGCAGCTAGTGTAAAGACGGCCAGCAAGAGTTACCAAACCAGCAAAGAGAAGAAACTGTATACATATGCTAAGAAAATGATGAAGCAGAATAAGGATGGTTTAAATACTAAGGCTAAGTTATTTAGTAAAAAGGACTATCCTAAGACGGGGGCTTCAGCAGGCTATTCTGATTTTCTGTTGGGTCTGAAGAAACAGGGCTATAAGTTTAGTAAAGCTCAGAAAAACTTGGTTAAGAAGAATTTGGTAATCTCGGCCAAAAGTGATCCAGCAGACTTGTCTAAGGCCATCATTGGATTACAGGCAATTGGCGTCAATCCGACGACCTACAAGCCGTCTGGAGCAAAGAAAAACGTTAATTTGGTAAGTGCATTGTACAAGAAATCTATGACGAAACAAACGGTTAACGTTCAAAGTCAGGCACTGATTGCGGTGTCCTCGAACAAGACTTTCAAAAAGCCTAGCAAAGCGGCGTTTTCTAAAAATACGTTAAGTACTAAGATTGTTGCCAATCAACAATCGAATAATGGTTGGGCTTATAACAACACAGTTGCCAGTGTGGACAGTGATACAACAGCAATGGCTGTTACGGCCTTAACCATGGGTAAGAGTTCTAACAAGAAGGTAACGGCTGCTGCTAAGAGTGGGCGGAGCTATTTAAAGAAGGCTATTTACAAGAGTGGTAACTTCGGATTTACTTATGCTGGTAAGGAAAATCCAAATGCTAACTCAACGGCTGAAGCAATTATGGCGCTTTCTACGAACAAGACGGCCTTCAACTTGATTAACAAGAAGGCGATTAAGTCTGGCCAAGCGGCAACACCTTTAAAGGCAATGCTGGGTTATGTACAGACTGCTGGAACTGTGAAGGGTGCATATGATATGAGCCTGGCTTATGGACAGGTTAGTCTGGCAGCTAGTGCTTATAATCATGCAAAATACACCAACAAATTAGTTTACGTTTTTAAATAAACTGATTTTAGGAGGAAGTCGCCATGAAAAAATCGGTTGGTATTGTTATTGCCATTATCGTGACGGTACTGACAATGGGAACGGCGTTTGCTATTCAACATCATGTCAGCCAAAGTCAACCCGTGACGGAGCAGAAGCAAACAATGACATCATCTTCTAGCAAGGAAGAGGCAGCGAATCAGGCATCGTCGAGTTCTAAAAAACATGCAGTAGCTGTATCTTCCTCAAAGAAGAAAGCTAAAAAGAAACATTCTACTTCGTCTGAAAGAAAAACGTCGTCAGCGAAAAAAACGGTTTCTTCTGAGTCAAAGACAGTAGCTAATAAGTCAAAATCGCCGAAAAAGGACACAAAATCAGCATCGTCTGAACGTAAGGCGACGATGGCAAAGTCGACTACGACAACCACAGCAACAAAAAAATCGACAGCAAAACAGACCAACCAAATTACTGTGCACCTAACGGTAAGTGGTTATAAGAAGACGTTTTTTAAGGGAAATGTTAAGGTCAGTAGCAAAGCAAATGCCTTTACGGTTTTACAGGCTTCCAAATTAAAAATCGATTATCAAAATGGTGTTGTTGTGTACGTTAGTGGCGTCAATGGCTTGTCTGAAAATGATATTAAGACCGGAAGCGGCTGGAAGTATCGTGTTAACGGCAAGTTTATTGATGCAGCGGCTAATCAGAAGCGAATTCATAATCATGATTCCGTTCACTGGTACTTCACCACAGAAGGTTATTAAGGATGGACGAAAGGCCTCGCAGAGTTTTTCTGCGAGGCTTTTTGGACGAAAATGGTTATGCGATAAAGAAGGTGCCTTTTACCTGGTTTCAACGTATCCGTTTTGATGCTATTTAGCTGCGATTGTAATCAGTAAAAAACCATTGAATTACAGACTTATCGTCCATGGTAACTTTATCGGCTGCTTCCATTGGAAACTGACCATCAACCAGGTAGACCCAACCCCGATCGCCATCCGTGTCACCCAGATTGGCGATACTATTCACGTAAGCAGATCCGTGATCGGAATCGGCAAGAAAGTCGATATGGTTGTTTTGAAAAAAAGTTTGTGATGCATCCCAAACAGATTCGCTGTTCTTCTGATCAATCTGACGAGGAATGGTATAAATCTTTTGCGCCGAATGATTGTGCTGACGAAATTCGGATGGTGTCAGCCCAGTTCGACGTTTGAATAATTTAGTAAAATAGCTGGTTTGTGAAAATCCTAAATCAGTTGATATTTCATGGACGGTATCTTGTGAGAGAGCGAGTTTTTCCTGTGCGAGGGCGATTTTTTGACTATTTACGTACTCGATAAAATTAACATGTAGGTGTTTTTTGAATAGACGACTAAGATAAGCTGGTGATAGATAGGCCTGTTTAGCAACTTCGTTAAGCGAAAGTGATTTTTGAATGTTTTTATGTATGTAATTGATAGCAATCCCTATATTGTAATTTGCGGAACTTGGCGTCCCAAGTGTTTTCGTAGGTGGTAAGAGGGGGTGAACAGTATCGTTATCAGGAGTTTGGTTTGAATGGGGGGATTGGAAAAAAATCTTAAGTAAGTCAATTTGGGCGAGCTGGCTAGAGGATAGAGGCGCCCAAACAGTGACCTTTCCCGTGGTATTCTTAGCTAAAATATTGTTGATGGTGTCTTCTAAATATGAACGAGAAATCATTAGGCGTTTCTTAGAAACACTAACCGTTTCACAGAGAATTACACCCCAAAGATGTGAATCAAGGCAAACAGGAAGAATCGAGGGATTAGTAAAGTCCTGGTTGGCAAGTGTACTTTTGACAGAATTGGGATTAAGGTAGATAAAATCGTCAGCCAGTAAAATACCGTTGAAACTGAATAGGATTGTTCTAATTTGCGTCAGGTTTGTAAAGGTTGCCAGAGCGTGAGCAATCTGGCGAAAGTCTTCCTGACGCAGTGAATACGTCGTCATATGATAAGCCTCCAAAGTTACACAGTTATTGAAAGGTCAAAATAATCGCTATCATTATAAATAAAGCGCTAACATATCATTATTTTAGCGAAATAATTGGGTAATAACAAGTTTATTCCAAGCCTACCGCGTATTAAATTGAACAAAATGGATAATTTGTTGAGGATTAAAAGTTGATCGATAAAAACATGCGTTTATTTAAGAACAATCTGGTTTTTAAAGTGGTTAGGAAAGGGTATACTTGTTATGAAAGCGCTACCCAATAAACTGGCATTTATTGGGACGACATGAGTAGGAGGAATTTATAATGAATAGTGCATTGGGTATGATTGAAACCAAAGGGTTAGTTGCGTCAATCGAAGCTGCTGATGCAATGGTTAAGGCTGCTAACGTTGAATTGGAAGGACAAGAAAAGATAGGTAGTGGGTTGGTTACGGTAATGGTTCGTGGCGATGTTGGTGCCGTGAAGGCTTCTGTCGATGCCGGCGTTGCCGCAGCAGAGAACATTGGTCAAGTAGTTAGTTCATATGTCATTCCTCGCCCACATGCTGAGGTGGAACGTATTTTACCAAAGAAATCAGATGTAGCAACTAAATAACGAATAGGGTTAGGATTGATAATTCGTGTATATGGCAAAAGTGCTGGGTAGTGTTGTATCTACCCAAAAGGATGCGTCTTTGGTTGGACGTAAACTGATGATCGTACAACCAATTAATTCCGACGGTGAACCTGCCCGCGCTCAGGAAGTGGCCGCGGATACGGTTGGTGCTGGAATTGGGGAATATGTTTTATTAGTTCGTGGAGCAGGTGCTCGGCGGGCCAGTAAATTAGAAGATGGATTACGCGATGTCAATGATTGCGCTATTGTTGGAATTATTGATAGCTTCGATAAATAAAATGAAACGCTTCGCGTATGATGGAGACAACAAATAATGGATGCAATAAAAACAAAAAAGGATGATCAAATCGACCTAACAACGAAACATTTGGGATACAATCAACTGTATCGATTTGAAGATGGTCTTGAACTTCGGAATGCGTTCGCATTGGCCCCACTAGACTTACGGTTGGCATTGTATGATGGTACCGTTAGTCAAAATGACATTGCTTTTCACCAGATTCATGCGCGTCAAGTGGGTTTGGACATTGTAGGATCAGCGTATGTTCAGGAAAATGGACGAACACGGGCTGGGGCTTTGAGTGTTGCTACGGATGAAATGATTCCAGGATTGCGGCAGTTAGCAACAACAATTCATCGTCAGGGGGCTAAGGCGATTCTTCAATTATCCCATGCAGGTATTCGAGCACGTCCAACCTTTGGAAAACAATTAGTTGGGCCAAGTGAGCGGTATCAAGTGCAGGCAATGGATGTTGAACAGATTGTGGCACTTGCGCAAAGCTTCGGCGAAGCAACGAGACGAGCAGTTCAGGCTGGATTTGATGGTGTTGAGTTGCAGGGGGCCAATCGGTTTTTACTTCAGCAGTTCGTATCACCAATCACCAACCAGCGAATTGATGATTTTGGCGGATCCTTAGAAAATCGATTACGTGTTCCGCTCCTGATTGCCAGAACTGTTTTACAAATTGCTAAGCGATGTCCCAGACCATTTTTGGTTGGGTACCGAGTATCACCTGAAGAACTTAGCAAACGGGGAATGACGGTTACGGACACTTTAGTGCTGGCACGACTACTAGAAAAAATGGAAGTGGACTACCTAAGTTTATCGTTACATCGGTATGATCAGGTTGCCCAGACATATGATGGTAAAACACCGGTTTCCCAACTATTTACACAGCAATTGAAAAACTTGCCAGTGATGGTTGCGGGCAAGATTGAAACGTCGGATGATTTGGAAAAATTAGCGCAAGGGGTTAGTTTAATTGCTACGGGACGTGCGACAATTGTTAATCCGAGTTGGCCTATTCAGCAGAAAAAATTAACAAGTTCAGAGATTGAACAGGGGCTAGACGCACAGAAACTAATTATCAGTTCCCAGGTTCGCCAGGCAATCACTGATGGATTAGGTAGGTAAGTAGCTTATAACGCGAGAAAATGAAACGACTCACTAACGATATGTTCGTTGGTGAGTCGTTTTTTGAAGTGAATTTGAATTACCGCTTGACCGACTTGGGCGCAGTCAAATAGCTCTTCTGCAATTGAGCCAGTTGTTTGTTGCTTAACCCCAAGCCTTTCCGTAGGTACTTTTGCATGCTACCGTACTTCTTGTCGACGGCACTGTAACCCGCGTTTAAGAAGGAAATCTGGACGCCAGCCCCAGCCTTAGCGTTCGCTAATTGGACGGGGGTGTAGCCCTTTTGCTTGTCTTGGGCCAAGATGCCGGCGTTTCGGGCCGCCAGGTATTTGTTGGATAAGAGGTAGTCCTTGGTGATCAGCTTCCGGTTAAAGCCCAGTGCCGTGAGAATCAACATGGTTCCCATACCGGCACGGTCCTTGCCAGCGCTACAGTGCCAGAGCACTGCTTTGTTGTTGGGATTCCGTAGCAACGTTAGGAACAACGTCCGGTAGGCTTTCCGGCCTTGCTTACTCAGTAGCGCACTCCGGTAGAACGTCTCCATGTTCTTCACACCGTTACCGGCGACCTTATCACTGAGGTTACCAGAGGCCTTGCCCCAGTGCAGAAAGACGGGGTTCGACACGTGGGTCACGCCAGGGATGGCGGCATCCGGTGCGGCCTTTTGTTCGTCCAATGTGCGGAGGTCCACGTCGGTCTTCAGGTGATAGACTTTAGCTAATTTCCGGGCATCCGCTTTGGTCAGCGTTGAGAGTTGGGCCGACCGTAACAGCCGGTGGGGTTTGATGGATTGCCCCTTAGAATTGACGTACCCACCGAGGTCGCGGACGTTCGGCGCACTCTGCAGGGCGATTTCCTTGCCCGCCTTTACAGGTTGTACGATTGTTGTCGCGGGACGCTTAGCCGCTAGAACCGTCGCAACGGGTTGCTGGAGACCGAGACTAGACGCCACTAAGATTGCTGTGAGTAAGGTACCAACTTGCTTCTTCATGAAATGAACTCCTCCTCTTATTTGAAAACAGCTTTAGAATACGCGCTGTGTGTAACGTTCCCATGTTGATTATGTAAAAGAATCGGACAGCGGGGCAAAAGAAGCGGGGGAGAAACAAAGGATAGTTAGCAAACTTTGGACGTTCCTCTTCAACTCAAAAAGGCCACCGCGGCGCTTCCTCCCGGGGAGCGTTGCGGTGGCCTTTTATCAGGAAACGACTACTTCTTAGCAGGCGTTAAGTAGCTCTTTTGTAATTGGGCCAATTGGTGGTTGCTTAAGCCCAGACCCTTGTGCAGGAAGTTCTTCACGCTACCATACTTGTCGTGAATGGTTTTGTAGGTCACGTCCAGGTAGGCCTTGTAAACGCCATTCTGGGCTTGGGTGTTAGCCCGAACATTGGCGATTTGGGCAGGCGTGTCGCCAGCCTTCTTGGCGTTAGCCGTTGCGGCAGCCAACTTAGCGGTGTTTTCAGCAGCTAGGTATTGGTTGGACTTGAGGTAGTCCTTGTAGATGGTCTTCTTGTCGACGTTCAGAGCAGAAAGTACCAGCATCGTACTCATACCAGCCCGGTCCTTACCGGCGCTACAGTGCCAAAGAACGGCCGAGTTGGAAGGATTGTTCAAAAGGGCCTTGAATAGAGTCTTAAAGGCTTTACGACCTTGAGCGGTAGTGATGGCGTCATGGTACGACTTTTCCATCATTTTAGTTCCTGTACCGGCTTGTTTAAAGTCAGGGAAGGCCCCAAACTTCTTGAAGATTGGGTTTTGGATGAAGTGCACCCCACTGATCTTCTTGTCGGGTTCGTGTTGCTGTTCGATGTCAGTTCGTAAGTCGATATCGGTCTTAACGTGGTAAGTCTTGGTCAATTTGTGTTCGTCGGACTTGGTCAAGTCCATTAACTTGTTGGACCGAATCAAGCGATGTGCCTTGATCTTCTGACCGTTCTTGTTCACGTAACCGCCTAAGTCGCGGAAGTTCGTGGCGTGTTCCCCTTGCAGCTTGATGTGCTTACCTGCTGAGGCTGATTGCTTAACGGCCTTGGCCTTCTTAGTCGTCTTAGCCGTTTTTTGGGTGGCTTTCTTGGCGACCTTGGTGGTTTTGGCGTTGTGCGTGGCAGCAGATACATTGACGAGTGGTTGTTGCCAACCCAGCGTCGTGGCTAATAATAAAGCAGTTACTAAGGTGCTTACACGTTTATTCATGAAATGAACTCCTCCTCTTATTTGGTTACAGTGATAGCTTACCAAGGGGATGTAATGAATTGATGTTGGTTCTGTAAAGATAACAGGCACCAATGATGATTTGATAAAACGATATTAATGGAAACGTAATCAGAAATAACGGCTCGCTGGTACGCCGAAACGTCCCCTGGGTGTGATAAAGGGCTATTTTTGAACACCCTGGATGGCCGTTAGCGTTTTGGCCACAGGTTGAAGGATGGTTTTTATCAGTGACGTCGGCCTTATAAGGTGACCTGACATGATTTAAAGGATAAAAGATTAAGAAACTAATGACGTTTTAACTTAAACGTGGTAGTCTGGTTGTCAATGCCGCTATGTTTTTACAAGGAGAACTAATTACGCAATGAAATTAAAAACTATCGATAACCTGGTCTTCATCGGGATGTTTCTCATCCTGATCTACCAATATGCCTTGTTATACCTCAGCGTCATCAATGGCTCATGGCTGAACTTTCTCTTGGTCGCCGGGGCGTTTGGCTTAGGGCTCCTTTTGGGACGAACCACCTACATCATCTTGGGTGGGGTTCTATCCTTTGTTAGCATGAGCGCCGGGGGTCTGATGCTGGCGATGCCCTATACCCGGGCCATGTACTTCTGGGCGGCCATTGCGTTGTTGACCATTACGCCGTTGACCACGTACTTGATGTACCTACTCGACCATCAACTGCTAAAACGTAAGACCCTGGCGGCGCAACTTGAGAAACTCGCTCAGGAGAAGCCGGACTATGAACTGATCACGGGGGCGTTAAACGGGACGGCCCTCGAACACGACCTACAACAGGAACTGTCACTGGTGTTTTATCACGAGCAAGACTATCGGTTTACGCTGACCATGGTGAAAATCGACTTCTTGGAAAACCTGGTGAATTTTTTAGGTAACGCCCGGTTCAACGAACTCTTGCGGGTGACGGCCCGACACCTAGAAACCATGCTCTTCACCGTTGATCACCTGTACTACACGGGCACAGGGCGGTTTGTCATTCTGTCGCCCATGTTGGGAGCCAATAATGCGCCCATCATGAAAACTAAAATCAAAGCGAACATCAACGACATTGCCGAAACGTTCGGGTTGACCCGGGACGCGTTAGTTTTACGGATCGGTCAGGCCTCCTATTCGACGCAGGACAAGGCCGTTAATCGGGATTACGAAACGGCGTTGAAACAGCTGGAGCGCAGCGCGGAGACTGATATTGTCAAGGAATATATTTAGAAAGCGGGCGGTTTAATGGGACATTTTGCATGGTTGTTACCAATCAGTCTGACGATTACGGTCCTATTTGGCATCGTAGTCTTGGGCCTGGCCGTTTGTTGGTGGCTGATCTTCAGACGAACGGGTCGCCGGTTCAATACGAAAGGAAAATAACGTGCTAGATACCCTATACGTCCTCGCCATCATCACCATTTGGCTGTCGCTCATCATGACCATCGTGACGTTGATTGGCGGCGTCATCTTCATTTTTAAACACCTCGAACATACCGATATCACCCATCTGCCAGCGCTAAGCCGGTATCCACGGGTGACGCTAGTGGTGCCAGCACATAACGAAGAACTGGTAATCCAGGATACCGTGCGGGCCATCCTCAACCTAAATTATCCGGCCGACCGCTACGAAATCCTGGTCTATGCGGATAACTGTAACGACGCAACCGCTGAGCGGGTTCGGGAGCTTAAGCAGCAAGGTTTTACCGACCGTAACCTCCACGTGATCGAGCGAACCGGGAGTGGCGGCAAGGCCGGCGTGTTAAACGATGCGCTCAAAATTGCCCACGGAGAGTACCTGGGGGTCTACGATGCCGATGCCGCTCCTGAGACCAACGCCTTATACTTTCTGATTCAAAAGGTTCTGGAGGATCCTGATCGTTATGCCGCAGCGTTTGGACGTAATAAGACGCGAAATTACCAGCAGAACTTCCTGACACGGTGCATCAATTTGGAAATCGTTAACACCCAGCGCATTCAACACACGGGCCTGTGGCAACTCTTTAAGATTGGTCGGATTCCGGGGACCAACTTCATCATCAATAAGGCCGTGGTTCAGTCGATTGGTGGTTGGAACAACGGCGCCTTGACCGAGGATACCGCCATTTCGTTTAGTCTGATGCGGGCGGGAAAGCTGATTGCTTTAGCGCACCGTGCGGAGGCCTTTCAGCAGGAACCCGAGACCCTATTTGCCTACTACAACCAGCGTAAACGTTGGGCCCGGGGCAATTACGAAGTCATCATGGAGAACCTCAAGCACCTGTTTGACCGGACGCCTTGGCGCATCAAGTTGGAGGTTTTCTACTACGTGTGCACCTTCTTCTGGTTCAATGCAGCCATCGTGATTTCCAATACCATTTTTTTCATCAACCTTTTCCTGGCAAGTATTCAGGCGGTTTTTCCCGGTGTGCACCAGTTGGTGGCGCTGGGCGGGCCCTTGTCGGTCCTGTTCATGGTCAACTGGTTGTTGATGTTTTACCTGTACCTGATGCAGATGAACATTGCCCTGGCCAGTGACTACGGTCAGGCGACGGTGACCAATTTTCTCTATACCCTAGTCTCGTACTTCACCTATGCTCAGCTGTTCATCATCGTTTCCGTGGCGGCCATGGTCGACATGGCTCGGGATAAGGTTACGGGAACTCGGCACACCCACTGGTATAAGACACAACGATTCTAAACGGAGGTCGGTTCGGTGTTTAAACGACATAAGTATCAATGGCTACTTGGCGGCCTAATTATCCTAGTGGCTTTTGCCGTGGGATCTGCCATCTACAGCACGCAGAAGCAAGCGGGGACTTCTAAGGTCAGTGAAACGACCATCGCCCAGCGCTATCAGAGTTGGCAAAAGGCGTACCTGGTCAAGGCGGCGAAAAATCAACAGTTTGTCCGAACCACCAGCCAGGGCAAGGTGCAGACCCTTTCGGAAGCTCAGGGCTATGGCATGCTGATCACCGTGATGGCGGCCAAGCAGGGGCAGTCCACCCACAAGGCCTTTGACCAGCTGACCCGGTATTATCTGGCTCACCGCATTAGTGCGACCAAGCCATTAATGGCTTGGCGTCAGACCCAGCAGAACGGTCAGATGACCAGTACCACCGCCGAGCAGACCAGTGCGACCGATGGCGACCTGGACATTGCCTACGCGTTGATTTTGGCCGATGAGCAGTGGCAGAGCACGGGAAGTTTGAACTACGGCCGGCTGGCGACCAAGCTGTTAGCGGCCATCAAAGACCATGAGCTTAACCCAACCACCAAGTTGCCACTGGTTGGTGATTGGGCCACGGCTGGGTCCACCCGTAACTTAGTGCGGCCATCCGACCTGATTACGGCTTACTTCCGGAAATTTGCCAGTTATACCGGCGATGGCAGCTGGACCAAGGTTGCGCAGAATAGCCAGAGCACCCTGCAGAAACTGAGTGGCCAGACGGTGACGGGCTTGATGGCGGACTTCGTGACGGTCACCGGGACTACTTTAAAGACGGGAACCGTCACGGCCAATCAGGTCTCCTCAAGCCATGATGCCCAGTACGGCTTCAACGCCTGTCGGATTCCCTGGCGGGTGGCTTACGATTACCAACTCTCTAAGAGTAAGACCAGCCAACAGATGGTTCAGAAGATGTTGCGCTTCTTTGTTAAACAGTCGAAGGTGACCGCGGTCTATACGCTGGCGGGTAAGCCAGTCGAAAAGTATCAGAACCAGGCCTTTACGGCGCCCATCGCTTACGCCTCACAGGTCCTGTCGAATCAGGTCATGACCCAGCGCTACGTGCCCCTCCTAACGGCTAAACTTCCCCAGCACGACTACTATCCCGCCACGGTGCAGATGTTAATGTTGGTGATGAGTGGGGCCCTGGGAAAGCAGGCATAAATAAACCCGATAAGATTAGAAACAGGTCATCCACGCAGTAAAAACGGGGTGGCCTTTTCGGCTTTGCTAAACTTACCAGATTTGCGTCGAGCGTTCGTTAGCGTAAAACGACCGGGGTAACGGGGGATGGGGGCCCTTTTATCGGAGGATTTATAGGGAATTTGGCAGGCCTAGTGGTTACGATACACGGTACAGGGGTTAGGCGCGTATAGTTTAGCTAACCAAAAATCTAGGAATCCGGGGATGGTTGGACATGGAGACAAAGTTAGTAGCATGGTTGATTCTTATTGCAATTACCTTAGGAATCGTCATGGCAATGCCCATGACGGCCCAGGCAAAGACGGTGCCCATTACGGTGGCGGGCCTCTACGCAGCACTGAAACGTTCATGTCCTTGAAAACGCAAAAAAGCGTTGCCCCCATTTGCTGGTAAGCAACGCTTTTGGTGATTAATTACTCAGTTCGTGTTCAATACGGAGATCATTCTGGGGGATTTTATCCGAAGCGATTAGGGGTGAGACTGCCCCAATGCTGAGGATAGTCAAATGGTGCATCGCCCGTGACGCAATGGTGTAGAGCGTTCCAGTGAACTGCTCGTTGGGGTAGTTGTCTGCGGAGACATTATAGGCGATGACGCTATCAAATTCCAACCCCTTCGCCAGATAAATTGGCAGGACTACCACCCCCTTCGGCAGGGAACGGTCCGCGTCGCTTAACCGGGTCAGGTCGAAATCTGCGTGCAGTTCCTGATAAACGTATTTGGCCTCCGCGGTATTCTTGGTCAGAATTGCCACGGTGCCGTTGGTCGCGATTTCTGCCCGAAGCTCATTGGCCAACGCTTTGAAGGCTGTAGCGGCATCATACCGAATGACCACCTTGGGCAGGTCACCAGGCCGGTTGAAGGCTTCAATCTTATCACCATCCGGCAAGAGGGCTTTGGCGAACGTGGTGATGGGGAGCGTTGAGCGGTAAGAGCGCCGCAACGTAATCAAGCGAGACCGCTTGGCGTGCAGGGCCTCCCCCAGTTTCTTTAAGATGGATTCGGGGGACTCAACGGCCTTAAACAGGGCTTGCTCACTGTCACCCAGTAGCGTCAGCTTGGCCCGGGGAAACGCGTGCTGCAGGTAGACCAACTGGGCAATTGAGTAGTCCTGCATCTCGTCGACGAAGAGGTGTTGCATCTGGTGGTTCTTGCCGCCCCCGGTCAACAGGTCGCGCAGGTAAAGCAACGGTGCCGCATCGGTCAGTGCTAACTTATGGAATTCGATATCGTGTTGGTAACGATCGATGATGGTTTGCCAGTCGGTTGCCGTTACGTCGGTTGGTAGCTGGCACTGGTTCAGGAAGGCCGTGTATTGGCTATAAACGTCTAGGAAATACCCGTTGTAGATGGCGTCATCAACCTGCCGCAGGCGTCGGCGGACGATTTCTCGGGCGATGAAGTCGATTTCGTCGTCGAGTTGTTCGAACTGGCCGATGTGTTTAGCACCTAACAGGTTGTGATAGTCTTCGTCGCTGAGTTGGTCGATGGTGTCTCGGACCCAGTCTTCCTTGGCCTCTTCGGCGATTCGGTGTTTTAGCCGTTTCTCTAGGGCATTCTTGGTCTTCAAGAAGCGTTCGGCTGGTGGCAGTGTCACGGGATACTGGGCATAGATATCCTGTATCTCGGTATGGTCGAAGAAGACCCGGCCCTTAAACCGAATGTCGGTAAAGACCAACTGATCGGCTGGACAGGTCTGACAATAATCACGCACGGCGTCCATCATCGCGGCACTCTCCTGGAAGCCGCGAAGGGCGAGGTTAACCGGCTGTTGCTGGTCATCTTCATAACGTTCGAACTGGGTCTGAACGTTCAGTCCTTGGAAACGCTGAGTTAAAAATTCAGCCAATGTGACCTGACGCATATTACGTTCCCCTAAACTGGGGAGGACGTCACTGATGTAGTGGCTAAATAGGCGGTTGGGAGAGAACAGCACGATTTGGTCGGCCTCAAGGTCGCGCCGACTGTGGTATAGCAGAAAAGCGATGCGTTGTAGGATGGCCGAGGTCTTACCAGAACCGGCGACGCCTTGGACCACCAGCAGGTCGCTGTGGACGTCACGAATGATATCGTTTTGTTCACTTTGGATGGTGGCGACAATGTTTTGCATGGTGGCATCGTTTTGTTCGCCAAGCACGTGTTGGAGCATCTCGTCACCGACGGTCTCATTGGTGTCAAACATGCTTTGAATCTGACCATCCTGAATTAGAAATTGCCGTTTCTTCAGGAGCTCGGTCTGTTGATCACCGGCCGGGGTGTTGTAGGCGACTTCACCCAGAACACCATTATAGTAGATACTGGAGATGGGGGCGCGCCAGTCGTAGACTAGGAAATTCTCGTCCTGGTCGACGAACGAGGCGGTGCCGATGTACAGCGATTCTGGTGTTGATTCATCGGGATCTTTGATATCGATGCGGCCGAAGTAGGGCGACTTCTGTAGTTCTTGGTAAGTGCGTAGCTGATCTTGAATAATGTTTTGATTTTCAGTCAGGCGGGAGACCAGTGCCCGTTGTTGTTGCAACTCGGCGCTGGTTTCGATTCGGTCATCGACTTCGAACCAGTTGACCGACGTGTTTTCACTATAGTTCTTCAGCACGTTACGCAGTTCTTTGTGGGCGTCGTCAAATTCCCCCTGGGTTTTGTCGATACGTTGCCCAATCTGGTTAACGACGGTGTCCACACGGCGTTGCTCGTTTGCTTGTTCGTTGGTGGTCACAGATGACCGCCTCCTTATTAGATTTTGCTAAATTGCCTAACAAGTTTAGTCACATTTCTGGGCGCTGTCAATCAAAGACCGCCGCGATTTTTAACGCGGTCACACGCACCTTGAGACGCTCTCAAATGCCCAGTGCGACTTTCAGTTTACTTTCTAGCCAAAATCCACTAAACTGTAGGCAGATGTTTCGATAGGAGTAGACCAAGTCCAGAGAGATTCCGGCAATGCTGTAACGGGGTCACGGTCGAAGTGGGTCGGAATACGTAATAAATTTTAGACGAAGACGTCGCGGGTGCCCCGTTAACGGCAAAAGTGGTGGTCAGCATGACCACAAGTTAGGTGGTACCGCGCAAAAGCGTCCTATTGGAGAGATCCAGTGGGGCGCTTTTTTAACAGAAAGGAAGATTTTTAATGACGAAAAAACACGTAATTTTAACGGGTGACCGCCCAACCGGTAAATTGCACATTGGACACTACGTGGGTTCCCTGAAGAACCGGGTCATGTTACAGAATACCGGTGACTACGACACCTTTATCATGATTGCCGACACCCAGGCCTTGACCGATAATGCCCGGGATCCCGAGAAAATTCGCCACAGTCTGTTGCAGGTGGCCTTGGATTACCTGGCCGTGGGCATTGATCCCGCCAAGTCGACGATTCTGGTCCAATCCCAGATTCCAGCGTTGAGTGAACTGACCATGACCTACCTGAACCTGGTCTCTGTTTCCCGCCTGAACCGGAACCCAACCGTTAAGACCGAAATCAAGCAAAAAGCCTTCGGCGAAAGCGTGCCCGCTGGGTTCTTCATCTACCCGGTCAGTCAAGCTGCCGATATCACCGCTTTTAAGGCTGACACGGTGCCCGTTGGTGACGACCAAGAACCAATGCTGGAGCAGACGCGGGAAATTGTTCGAAGCTTCAACAATATTTACGGTCAAGAGATTCTGGTGGAACCCGAAGGCTACTTCCCAGCTAAGGGCCTGGGACGGATTCCGGGTCTTGATGGGAATGCCAAGATGAGCAAGTCCCTGAACAACGCCATTTACCTGGGTGACGATGCCGACACGATTCAAAAGAAAGTGATGTCGATGTACACCGATCCCGAACACATCCACGTTGAGGACCCCGGCCATATCGAAGGCAACACGGTCTTCACTTATTTGGATATCTTTGGCGAAGACAAGGCTAAAATCGCTGACTTGAAGGCACAATACCAGCATGGTGGCCTCGGAGATGTTAAGATTAAACGGTATTTAAACGACGTCTTACAGGCCGAATTGGCCCCAATTCGCGAGCGCCGCGAGAAATTTGCCGCCGACCCAGCTGGGGTTTACGACATTTTGAAGCAGGGAAGTGAAAAGGCCAACCAAGTTGCCGCACAGACGTTACACGAAGTTCGGCACGCCGTCGGTATCGACTACTTCGGCTAGCCCGAAATGGGGGGAACAGCATGCAGAATTTAGCCATTGTGGATTTAGGATCCAACTCGGTCCGTCTGGCCGTTAACGAATTACGCGACGACGGAACCTACCGGGAAGTCAACCGGGTCAAAGTAGATAGTCGCCTGTCCGAAGGGATGGGTCCCGAGAAGATCCTGCAACCGAAAGCGATGGGGCGGACGATTGCCGCCTTACGGTCCTTTCGACCGTACTATGAGCACCTGCCCCAATTGATTGTTCGCGGAATTGCTACGGCTGCGGTCCGCCAGGCGCGGAACCGACGTGACTTCCTGCAACAAGTTCGGGACGCTACCGGCATCGAACTCGAAGTCCTGTCCGGGGACCAAGAAGCCTATTACGATTACCTGGGGGCGGTCAACCGCCTAAAGGTCAAGGATTGTTTGCTCCTGGACACCGGCGGAGCTAGTTGCGAAATGGTTCACGTTAAGGATGGCAAAGATGCCAACTTGATCAGTGTCCCGTTTGGCGCCGTGAACCTCTCCGAACAGTTTCATCTCGATGACGTGGTCACGGCCGTGGACCTCTTTTCCGCACAGGTCTTTCTACGCGAACGCCTACGGGACATCTGGTGGCTCAACGATGCGAAACACTTACCGTTAGTCTTGTTGGGCGGCGCGAACCGGACGCTGGCCCGGATGAACCGCCAGCAGCAGAAGATTTTACACGTGGAGAACATTCACGGCTATCGCCTGACCACCGACCAGGTCAACCGAACTTTCCAACGCCTGCTAGAGGTGCCCTTGAAGGCACGTAAACGGATCTCTGGTTTGGAACCGGAACGGGCCGACATCATTCTGGGAGGGATGCTTCCCTTGGTGACGCTCCTGCAGATGTTGGATTCCGCCCGGGTGGTCTTTTCCGAGAGTGGTGTTCGCGAAGGCATCATTTCCGAGTACCTGAGTCAACGTTAAGGAGGGAATACCGATGGACACACCCTTTTACCGGTTACCCTACGCTGATCGTCGCCGTCGGTTGGTAACGGCCAGCCACCTGACGACTGACCAAGTAGCGGCGCTGGCACAACGGCGGCAGTCGGCTGACGAAGAGTTAATTGAAAACTATCTAACCACCTACGGCTTGCCCGAAGGCGTCGCCGTGAATCTCCACGTCGACGGTCGGACGGTTGCCGTACCGATGGTCACCGAGGAACCCTCGGTGATTGCTGCCGCCAGCAATGGCGGCCGGCTGTTAGCCGGCAACGGGGGCATTCAGACCACGGTGACGCAGCGCGAACTCATGGGGCAGATCGTGTGCCAGCACGTTAGTGACCCCGCGGCGCTGACGGCCTGGGTGACCGCCCATCAGGCAGAACTTCTGCAAGTCGCTGATGAGGCACACCCTAGCTTATTGCGACACGGGGGTGGGGCTCGTTCCGTGCGCGTCCGCACGCTAGCACCCGATTGGGTATCTGTCGACCTCTTTATCGACGTGGGCGAGGCGATGGGGGCCAACCTGGTCAACACCCTGACCGAGGCAGTGGCGACCGCATTACGGCCCCATCTGGACGGAACAATCCTGATGAGTATCCTCAGTAACTACGCCACGCATAGCCTAGCGACGGCCCGGGTGGCCGTACCGGTGGGGCAACTGGCGACCAAGACGATTTCCGGCGCCCAAGTTGCTGAACGGATCTGTGCGGCCAGCGACTTCGCCCAGCTCGACCCGTACCGGGCGACGACCCATAACAAGGGCATCATGAATGGCGTTGACGCCGTGGTGCTTGCGATGGGTAATGATTGGCGGTCCGTCGAGAGTGGCGTCCACGCCTATGCGGCCCGTGACGGCCAGTACCGTGGTCTGAGTCGCTGGTGGCTAGCGGACGGCCAGCTGCAAGGGACGTTAACGTTGCCCCTGGCCCTGGGTGTCGTCGGCGGTGCCACCCGGGTTTTCCCGTTGGTCGCCGTTAACCAGCAGATCGCCCACATCACCAGTGCTCGGGATCTGATGCGACTGACGGTCGCCCTGGGCTTGGCCCAAAACTTGGCGGCCTTGCGGGCATTGGTGACCGAGGGCATTCAGCGTGGTCACATGCACCTGCAAATCAAATCACTCGCCCTGTCCGTTGGGGCAACGCCAGCCGAGGTCCCTGCGGTGGTCGCTCGGCTAACCGCTAAACAACCAACCACCGCTCAAGCTCAGGCAGCCCTTGAAGCCGTCCGGCAAGCTAATTTAACCAAAAAGGATGACAGCTAACCATGGAAGCAAAAGACGTACAATTAAACGATGAGGTTCAAGACCTCATCAACCAAGTCAATAACCTGTATCCGGGCAAGGTCACGGTCGAGTTCATTGGCCAACTTCAGGCCGGGTTCGTGCGCCATGACCAGGCCCAGCAGATGCAATTGGGGAAGGATATTCAGATTCAGGTCGCTGACTTAACAGCGCCGAACTACACGGCCTCCCACGAACTTCTGCACCTCCTGATGATTCTTTCCGGGTTCCCACAGGTCTTCTTCTCCCTGACCACCGGCCAACCGCAGCTGGATGAACAGCTGATGATCATGGGAACGGAACTCTACGACATCGTCAGTCACGAGGTCGTGGTCAGTGAACAACGTAAGCACGGGTTGATTACGCCAGAGATCAACGACCTCTATCTGAAGGGGGTTGAGGCAACGCTTAAGCCCGAACCCGAAGAACGGGATGACGAAATGACCTTACGGACGTTAACGCTACTGGATGCCCTGGTCTTCTTTGGCCCGGACGATGATGCCATCAACGCGCAGTTCGCCAAGGATTATCCGGTCAGCTTTGCGGCGGCACAGAAGCTGTACCAAACGATTACCGCCAAGCCAGTGACCTCACCATTCAGCCTCCGCCGCAACGTGGTCAAGCTGTTTAAGGCCTTCGACGCGCAACTAGAGGCTTGGCACCTGCCAGCCCTGCACAACTCGGAGTTCACCACGCTGACCAGCGTGATGTCGCAACGCCAGCTTAACCTGAGCGTGCGGCAGGTCTTCGAACTGTATCATTCCGACATGCACGAGAAGACCACGCAACGGCGGGGTTACGTTGGGTTTAACAAGACCGACCAGCAGAACGCGTTTGTGTTACCAGCGCCTAAGCCGTCCGAAGATGAGCCAGGGTACTACACCAAGATTTACGATATGACCGTACAAGACCTCTTTGATATGTTGAAGATGCCTTACATTTTACGGTAAACAACAGGGTAAGTTGAATCAGTCAAAACGGGTGGGGCCTTTGGTCGCATCCTTTTTGATATTAAAGGGTTAATGGTCAATTTACGCAAGTGACGGGATAGTCGGCACCCGTGAAACCAGCATGCTATAATGGAGTTATTCGTGATACACCGCGTTATAAGGGAGATAAAATCATGGAAGCACGGTTACAAGAATTGTTTACCCAAGCTCAGCACATCGTTTTTTTGACGGGAGCTGGCGTCTCGACGCCCTCAGGGATTCCGGACTATCGCTCAAAAAACGGCCTGTACACCGGGCACCGCAATGCCGAGTATTATTTAAGTCACGCCTGTCTGACACAGGAACCGGAGACCTTCTACGATTACGTGGAGCAGAACCTCTATCATCCGGACGCTAAGCCCAACGTGATTCATGAGAAGCAGGCGGCGCTGACCCGAGAGAATCGGGCCACGGTCATTACCCAAAATATCGATAACCTCTACAATGTTGCGCAGTGTGCCCACCTCATCGAGTTTCACGGCAACATGTACCAAGTTTATTGCCAGGTCTGTGGGGCCGCTGTTGATTGGCACGAGTATCTGAAGGATCCGCACCACAAGACGGATGGCGGCTGGTTACGGCCTGACGTGGTGCTCTACGATGAGGGCCTGAATCAGCTGAACGTTCAGCGCGCCGTCGCGGCCATGGCTGCCGCGGATTTGGTGGTCGTGGTGGGTACATCGATGCGGGTCTACCCGTTTGCTGGGTTGCTAGATTATCGCAATGTCCAGGCGCCAGTGGTGGTCATCAATCAGGAGAAGTTGGACCTGGGGATGCCCATCGAGATGGTGCAGGCCGACGCAACTCAATTTTTCACCGAACTACAGGTTTAAGGAGGCCGTTTGATGGATCACCAGGAAATTATCACGCAGTTGCGGCAACTGGTTCGCCGGTTACGGTGGCTCAACTTTTTACAACTGATTCCAGATACCCTGGTGATTTACGGTATTTTACAGTTGGCGTTCAACCAGGAAGTTGTGCTGCTGTTCAACACGGCCTTTACCCGGCAGCGCGCGGCGACGGTTACCATTATCTTCGCCCTGATTGACCTTTGTGTGACCGGGATTCGGTACAACGACCGCCTGGCCGGTCGGCGGCTGATTAGCCAACTCCGGGGTCATCTGACCGAGCCGGAGGCCGCACTCATCAAGCAGTTTGAACGGTTTAAATAACGCGGGAGGGATTGTTCATGATAACGATTGGATTGACCACCTGGACGGAACACCCCGCCCTGATTGGTGGGGAACAACGGCCGGTCACCCTGACGGAATACGCTGGGAGTCTACCGGTCGTGGAGTTAGACACGCCATTTTACGGGTTGCCCCGGGCCAGTACCTTAGCCAATTGGCAGGCCCAAGTGCCGGATGGCTTTCAGTTTATTCTGAAGGCCAACCAGGTGATGACCACTCACGGCCAGCGCGACCAGCCGGTGACCCGCGAAGCGGTCGAAGAGACCTTCGCCAACTACTGCGACTTGGTGACCCCTTTAGCGCGAGCTCACCAGCTAAGGACGATTCTATTCCAGTTTCCGCCGTACTTTAACCGGACCACGGCTAACATTCAGTATCTGCGTGAGGTCCGGACCTGGATGGGCCAGTTGCCGATTGCGGTGGAGTTTCGCAGTCCTAGCTGGTTTGCAACACCGGGGATGACCAAGGACGTCTTGGACTACCTGACTTCGATGCACATGACCAACGTGACGACCGACGAGCCCCATAATCTAAACGATGGCATTCCGTTGGTCGAGACTGTGACCACGCCGGGCTTGGCGATGATTCGCCTGCACGGCCGCAATGCCCAGGGCTGGTTCAATCAGGGAGCCAGTTGGCGTAAGACCCGGACCCTGTATAAGTACAGTGAGGAAGAACTCCAGGAGATTGCTGCACTGGTGCGTCGTGTGGCCCAACAAGCCAGCGATGTATGCGTGATCTTCAACAACAACTCCGGGCGGGATGCCGCACCGAACGCGTTACGTTTACGGGAGATTCTGGATCTTCATTGGACCAACTTAGCGCCGCAACAATTGGACCTATTTTAGGTGAAATTTAGAATACGCAAGAGTGGCCGTTGATGAGCTGGCGGAAACGTTTCCGCTATGTCATTGGCGGCCATTGCTGATTCAGTGGATAACCGGCAAATACGAGTGGACTGGTTGCCTAATCGGTTCTTTTGGTCCGCCCTTTGTTTATGCTATACTGTATTAGAATTTAACGTGAAATTTAACCTTTAAAATTTACGAAAATCATTAAAGCAAGGAAGGCATGTTTTTATGGCAGAACCTAAACCAACTTTTTACATCACTACGCCGATTTATTATCCATCTGGTCGGTTACACATTGGGAACTCTTACACTACGATTGCCTGTGACACGGTCGCGCGCTACAAGCGGAGCAACGGTTACGACGTCTTTTTCTTAACCGGGACTGACGAACACGGGTTGAAGATCGAGGACAAGGCCAGGGGGAAGAACCAGACGCCGCAGGAATACGTTGACGGTATGGCGACCCAGATCAAGCAACTCTGGCAGACGTTGGAGATCTCTAACGACAAGTTTATTCGGACCACGGATGCCGAACACGTGACGGCCGTGCAGAAGATTTTCGAGCGCTTGTTGAAGCAGGGCGACATCTACCTGGGCGAATACGAGGGCTGGTACTCCGAGGACGACGAAGAGTACTTCACCGAGACGCAATTGGCCGAAGTCTACCATGATGATAATGGTAAGGTGATTGGTGGGAAGGCCCCATCCGGTCACGAAGTCTCCCTGGTCAAGGAACAGTCGTACTTCTTCAAGATGAGCAAGTACGCTGACTGGTTGCAGGACTTCTACCAAAGCCACCCGCACTTCATCCAACCAGAATCCCGGATGACCGAAATGCTGAACAACTTCATCAAGCCTGGCTTGGAAGACCTTGCCGTTTCCCGGACCACCTTTACCTGGGGTGTGCCGGTTGAAAGTGACCCGAAGCACGTGGTCTACGTGTGGATCGACGCGTTGCTCAACTATATCACCGCCTTGGGCTACACCAGTGACGACGATGGTCTCTTCAAGAAGTATTGGCCAGCCGACGTCCAGATGGTCGGTAAGGAAATCGTCCGGTTCCATTCCATTTACTGGCCAATCGTGTTGCACGCCTTAGGCCTCGAGATGCCCAAGGAATTGTTCGCGCACGGCTGGTTGTTGATGAAGGACAGTAAGATGTCCAAGTCGATTGGGAACGTCATCTACCCAGAAACGCTGGTTGACCGGTACGGCCTGGATGCCGTACGGTACTACCTGATGCGCGCGATGCCTTACGGGAACGATGGGAACTTCACGCCTGAGGACTTCATCAACCGGTTGAACTACGACTTAGCCAACGACCTGGGGAACCTGTTGAACCGGACCGTGGCCATGATTAACAAGTATGAAGACGGCAAGTTGCCCGAATTCAAGAGCGGTGTGACCGACTTTGACGCTGACTTGGAACAAACGGCTACCGACGTCATCAGCAACTACCATGACCTGATGGACCAGATGCACTTTGCCGACGCCCTGGCTGAAATCTGGAAGCTGGTTGCTCGGACCAACAAGTACATTGATGAGACGGAACCTTGGAACTTAGCCAAGGATGACAGCAAGCAGGACCAATTGGCCGCTGTGATGGCCCACCTGGCTGCGAGCCTACGGGTGATTGCGACGCTGATCAGTCCCGTCATGACCCACGCGCCGAAGGAAATCTTTGCCCAATTGGGCTTAGATCCCGAAACGGTCACGTTACAGGGCCTGGCTCTGGCCGACTTACCAGCTGGTAAGCAGGTCATTGCTAAGGGGACCCCAATCTTCCCGCGGTTGGATGCCGAAGAAGAAATCGACTTCATCCAGGGCCAGATGACCAAGTCTGAGAAGACCAAGGGCCGGGCGGCGATGGCGGCCAAGGCACAGAAGCAGGAAGCTGCCAACAATGCCGAGGACACGGAACTGACCTTAAACAAATCCGAGATTCGCTTCGATAAGTTTGAAAAGGTCGAACTGCGGGTCGCGGAAATCAAGGCGGTCGACCACGTCGAAGGTGCCGATAAGTTACTCCGGTTCCAACTGGACGCCGGCGACAAGGGCTTACGCCAGATTCTGTCCGGTATCGCCCAGTGGTACCCAGAACCAGCATCCCTGGTGGGCAAGAAGGTCATCATCGTGGCCAACTTGAAGCCCCGGAAGATGCGCGGGCAAATCAGCCAAGGCATGTTACTCTCCGCCGAACACGACGGCGAGGTCAAGCTGGCAATCGTCCCACAAGACCTGGTCAACGGGTCTTCAGTCGAATAACGTCAAGCAAACGCGGGCGGCGCACTCTGGTGACGCCGGCCCGCGTTTTTTGACCCGACCGGTGCTGGTTGCCTGGACCATTTTGCGTTTCACAAATGGCTTCACGCGAAAAGTCACCGGAAGTGGGCTAGAATGGTGGTAGACCATTAGGGTGCCAGAAGTGGCGCTCCGACTTCTGAATAAGGAGAAATTTTTAAATGGAAATCTTTGATTCACATACGCATTTAAACAGCGAAGAGTTCATCAACGACGTGCCAACGTTTGTGCAGCGCGCCGCGGAACTGGGGGTCACCCGGATGGCCAACGTGGGCTCGAATACCCAGTTGAACGCGGACGCTATCAAGTTGGCGCACCAATATCCCCAGATGGTGGCCGTAGTCGGTTGGCACCCGGAGGATTCGAAGAATTACACCCCGGACGCCGAAAAGGTGTTGGAGGAACAGTTGGTCGATGATCAGGTTCGGGCCTTAGGCGAAATCGGTCTGGACTATCATTGGGACACCTCCCCACAGGAGACCCAGCGGAAGGTCTTCGCCCGGCAGATTGCCATCGCCAAGGAAGTTGGCAAACCCATCGTGGTCCACAACCGGGACGCCTTCGAGGATACCTATCGAATCATTAAAGAAGCCGGGATTCAGGACATCGGTGGGGTGATGCACAGCTTTAACGGCGACCCCGAATGGCTGAAGAAGTTCCTTGACCTGGGGATGCACATCTCGTATTCCGGGGTGGCCAGTTTCAAGAACGCCCACGAGGTCCACGATTCCGTGCGGGCCACGCCGCTCGACGTGATGATGGTTGAAACGGACGCACCGTACCTGACGCCAGAACCTCACCGCGGCGAGCAGAACGAACCCGGCTTTACCCGCTACACGGTCGAAGCCATCGCCAAGGAGCGGGAGACCACGCCGGAGGCCATCGCGGACGCGACCTACCATAACGCAGAGGAGTTTTACCATATTGAAA
This sequence comes from Candidatus Levilactobacillus faecigallinarum, assembly GCA_019113985.1. GTDB lineage: Bacteria > Bacillota > Bacilli > Lactobacillales > Lactobacillaceae > Levilactobacillus > Levilactobacillus faecigallinarum. The sequence goes on along the minus strand of DXGJ01000020.1, from coordinate 33,365 downwards.
AAGATTAAAGAAGTGCTGGTCGTCGAGGGCAAGGACGACACCAAGGCCATCAACCGGGCGGTCAACGCCGACACCATTGAGACCCGGGGATCGGCCATCGATGACGACACACTGGCATTGATTGAGAAGTTGGCCGACCAACGGGGGGTCATCATCTTCACCGACCCGGATTTCTCCGGCGAGAAGATTCGGAAAATCGTGGCCGAGGCCGTTCCCAATGCCAAACACGCCTTTTTGCCTAAGAAGGCCGGGCGTCCGGACAAGGCTGGCGGCTCGTTGGGCGTGGAGCACGCCACGCCGGAGGCCATCCGGGCGGCGTTGGACCACGTGTATACCGAGACCGATGCCGCACCCGAACTAATCAGCCACAGTGACCTGATGGTGGCTGGCCTGATTGGCGGGGCGGGGGCTAAGCGCCGCCGTGAGCTGTTGGGCGAGGCGCTACAGATTGGCTACGTCAACGGAAAACAATTAGAGAAACGTTTACGGATGTTCGGCATCCAACCGGCTGACTTTGCGGCCGCGGTTGCCCAACTCCCCGCAACAAAGGAGGATGCCCATGAATAACAGTGTACCCGAGATTGGTTCCCCGGCTCGGACCAAAGCCATTTTAAACCGCTACCGGTTGGTGGCCAAGAAGAGCTTGGGGCAAAATTTCCTGTCTGACCTGAACATTTTACGCAACATCGTGAGTGCGGCCGACGTGTCCGAGAACGATAACGTTATCGAGATCGGCCCCGGGATTGGGGCGCTGACCGAGCAGATTGCGCTCAAGGCCCGTAAGGTCGTGGCGTTTGAAATTGACGAGAACCTTTTGCCGGTCCTAGATGAAACGTTATTACCCTACGACAACGTTAAAATTATCAACCAGGATATTTTGAAGGCGAATTTGCCCGACGTTATCCGTGATGAGTTCGAGCCGGGGCATCCGCTCAAGCTGGTTGCCAACCTGCCGTACTACATTACGACCCCGATTCTGATGGGGGTCTTGCAAAGTAACGTGGCGTTTGACCAGATTGTGGTGATGATGCAAAAAGAAGTCGCCGATCGCCTAAGTGCCGAGCCAGGCAACAAGGAATACGGCTCTTTGTCAGTGGTCATGCAGTACCGGGCGAACGTGGAGATTGCGTTTGAGGTGCCCCGCACGGCCTTTATCCCGCAGCCCAACGTGGACTCGGCCATTATTCGGCTGACGCCCCGGGAGAGCTTACCCGTGACGCCGTACGACGACAAAGCTTTGTTTGGCTTTGTGAAGGGGTGCTTTGCTCACCGGCGGAAGTCGTTGTGGAACAACCTGCAAGGCATCTTCGGCAAGCAACCGGAGGTCCGGGAACGGATTGAAACAGTTCTGAACAAGGTCGATATTTCGCGGCAATTACGGCCAGAGCGGTTAACGTTGCTGAATTTTATCGAATTGGTGAATGCATTTCATGATGAAGGCTTAATGTAACCCTTACCAATCGCTGATTATTGCGCTTACGGGACGAGTGTGGTATAATTTGCATTTCTTGTGAAACTATGGTATCATGTTTCACAGAGGTGAAGTGCATGCCAACAAGTTTAGCGAACATTAAGAACAAGCTAGATGACCGTATTGGTGATAAGTTGATGGTAATTGCCCAGGCTGGCCGTAAGAAAACGACCGAACGGCACGGTATTCTTCGGGAAACTTATCCCGCTGTCTTCGTAGTGGATCTCGACCAAAACGAGAATTCATTCGAACGTGTTTCATACAGTTACACCGATATCTTAACCAAAAACATCGAAGTCGACTTCGATGAACAATAATTGGGCCGAGTAGGGCCTTTTTATTTTGCCTAAAAATGGGTGGGACGCATTTCTAATGGAGGAGTTCCCATTTTGGCACCTTCCATAGTATAATGGGCTTAATTAGATTCACGAGTACGGTAGGTCAGTGGCCTACCCGGAATTAAGGTGAGCTCATGCAACTGATTGAAAAGGCCCCAGCCAAGATAAACCTCGGGCTCGACACCCCCTACCATCATCAGGATGGGGCGGAGGAGTGGAATATGGTGATGACCTCGGTCGATTTGGCCGATTATGTTGAGATTCAGACGTTGACGAAGCACAAACGCATCCGGGTTGCCTCGGATAGTGGTTTCTTACCCAACGATCAACGTAACCTGGCCTTTCAGGCGGCCCACTTGCTGCAAACGAAATTTCATATCAACGAAGGGGTCAACATCCGTATTAAGAAGAATATCCCAGTTGCTGCGGGGCTTGGTGGCGGGTCGTCGGATGCCGCGGCGGTGTTACGCGGGTTGAACCAGCTCTGGAACCTAGGCTTGTCGTGGCAGGAACTGGCCAAGTTAGGCCTGCAGATTGATTCGGACGTGCCATATTGTGTGTATGGGCGCACCGCTCACGTACGGGGACGCGGGGAGCGAATCACACCGCTCTCGAAGTTACCAACGTCGTGGGTGGTCTTGGCCAAGCCCAAGGTCAGCGTGTCGACGCCCAGTATTCTCCAGCGCATCCGGTACGATGACTTGGCCCATCCGGATATCGACGCCTTGCTGCGCGCAGTTCGCGAGCAGGACATCGACGCGATGTGTGCGGTGATGGGCAATGCGCTAGAACCCTTGACAGCGAAGCGGCACCCGGAGATTACGCAACTGAAACAACAGATGATGAAGTTCGGGGCCGATGCTGCGCAGATGAGCGGGACGGGGCCCACGGTCTTCGGTCTCTGTAGCAAACAATCGCGGGCCCAACGGGTCTTCAACGGGATGAAGGGGTTCTGCCGGGAGGTTTACCTGGTGCGGCCACTACCTTAAAAGCCAAATAAAAGGCGCGAAACGAGCAGCAGTTCGTTCCGCGTTTTCTTCGGTTCTAAGCGTTCGTCAGGTGACTTTACCAATAGAAAAGGCGCAGCCGATGCTTTTCGGTTGCGCCTTTTCTATTGGATTATGGGATGTGTGGGCGTGACGTCCACGCATCGATGGGAAGGGGTCAACAGGGGCCGAAGCGGGTTGACCAGGTGGTACCGGATGATTAACGGACCGTTACCGTCTGAGCCAAAGCATCAACAACACTGTTGATGACGGCGCAAGGGGCATCATTGGCCCTTGGTTGGTTAAACAGCTTCCCGGCATAATCGTATTGAAAGTTGAATTTCTTAATCATCAAGTGTAGTTTAGCGGCTTCCCAGTAGGTTGTCAACGGCAACTAAATAAAAATAATCGCTTACAACCCTGTGGTAGAGCCACTTTAAACGAGATTGAAACAAAATAGATATTGACATTTGAAAACGGTTACAGTATTGTATTCATTGAAAGTTGAATTTATTAATGGCATCACTACTTTTAGCCAAAGAGGTGTTTGATATGAGTGAAAATGCTCCACATGCCGAGGTTGCCAGCAAAAACATGGTACCTTGGAAGGAACGATTCGCCTATAGTTTGAGTGACTTTGCCTGCAACCTGTCTTTCCAGATGGTTGGGACGTACTTAATGATTTTCTACACGGATACTTTTGGTATCAGTGCCGCTGCCGTTGGGACCTTATTCCTTGCAGCTCGAATCGTCGATGCCTTCGATGGTCCGTTCTGGGGAATTATGATTGACCACACCCACACCAAGTACGGGAAGAGTCGACCATACTGGTTATGGTTCTCCATTCCGTTCGCTGTCTTCTGTGTCCTGGTCTTTACCACGCCAAACTTGAGTTTAACGGGTAAATTGATTTGGGCCTACGTTACCTACATTGGGGTTGATGTTCTTTATTCAGCCGTCAATATTCCAATTACTTCGATCTTGCCATCATTAACTAGCAACCCACAAGAACGGGTAACGTTGTCGACAATTCGTCAGTTCATGGGGACCGCTGGTGCTACTTTAATCACCGGGATTACCCTGGGAATGGTTGCCTTCTTCGGCGGCGGTTCCACCACGAGCGCTCACGGCTGGTTCATTTGGGCTTTGATCGTTGGGATTATCGTGGTTTTGATCTTTGCCTTCGTGTTCAAGAACACTAAGGAACGGGTTCAGACCAAGAGTTCTCGGAAGTCCATTCCAATCAAGCAATCTTTGAAAGCGCTTCGTCGGAACTGGCCTTGGGCCATCATCATCTTCATCAACTTCATTTACTGGATGGGGATGCAGACCCGGTCACAAGTTACGGTTTACTTCTTCAAGTACAACATGCATGACGCTGGTTTAGCTTCATTTGTTTTGAGTTTACAAATCGTTGCCTTGGTTGCCGTTGTCTTAACGCCAATGACCTCCAAGTGGATTGGTAAGCGGAACACCATGCTGGGTGGGATGATTTTGGCCGTTGTTGGTCAATTACTCTTAAGCGTTGGTGCGAGCCACCTAAACGTTCCAATGATCATTTTCGCCACCATCGTTGGTTACCTGGGTACTGGTTACGTTTCCGGCTTGATTGCCGTAATGTTAGCCGATGCCGTTGACTACGGTGAATGGAAGAACGGTGTTCGGGCCGAAGGAATTGTTACTTCATTCTCCAGTTTCTCTGCTAAGTTAGGGATGGGGATTGGTGGTGTGATCACTGGTTGGTTACTGACCTCCACGGGCTACATTGCAAACCACGCCCAGACCGCTTCTGCCTTACGTGGGATTGAAATGAACTACATCTGGGTACCCCTGATTGGGTTCGCGCTTTCCGGGATTGCGCTGATGTTCTATCATGTAGATGGTATCGAAAAGCAAATGCAAAGTGACCTTGCTGTCAAGCACGCCAAGGAAAACGCGGAAGATGCCGACTAAACGGATAAAGTGAGTTGAGCCATTGTGATTATTAATAAGGACGTTATGCGGGACCATAACGAACATTCGGTGCTTCAGGCCATCGTGAACCATGGGCCCATCTCTCGGAACGATGTTTCGAAGCTATTGGGGTTGAACAAGGTTACGGTTTCCGACATTGTCGGGTCGCTGATTCAACGGAAGTTAGTCTTGAGTATTGGTGAGGACCGGACCGCGAGTTCTAGTGGCCGGCGCCCCGAACTGGTCGAGTACAACGCCGCTTATGGGTACGTCATCAACTTCAGCATCTCCGGGGAAAACATCGAGATGTTAGTGGCCCGCTTAGACGGACGCGCGCTGGAATCTAGCACCCAGCCGGTCAATCAGCGGACTGTGACGGAAATCGTGACGGTGATGGAACACATGATCGATCAACTGCCGAAGTTTGACGTGTCGGAGGGGCTGCTCGCTATCTCTATCGCCATCTTCGGGGTGGTCTATCAGGATAAAATCGTGGAGTCGCCGTTCGTGGACTTCGATGATTTTGACCTGGTCGGGCACTTCAAGGCCCGCTACACGGTTCCCGTTATTTTGGAAAATGAGGCCAACCTGTCCGCTATCTTTGAACAGGACTTCAGTAAGCAGGAGTTGCAAAACATCGTTTCCGTCAGCATTCATGAAGGTATCGGTGCGGGCATTATCCTGAATACCCAGATTTACCGAGGGAACTACGGTCAGGCCGGTGAGATTGGTCAGATTATGGTTCAGGACACCAGTGCGCCCCATCGGCGGTTGGATAAATTACCGACCTTCGGGGCGGAGTGGTCGCAGACGGCCTTGTTACACAAGGCTGGACAGCTGAAGAAGCAGTCCGACTATACGTTGGCGCAACTGGTGGTCGATTACAATCGGCACGATGCCAGCATAACGGAGCTCCTGGAGGACTTCTGTTATCAGCTTGCCATCGTCACCAGTGACCTCATAACTGCGTATGATCCCCAGATGGTGTTTTTCAACTCGCCGCTAGTCGATCAGATTCCAGAGATTCTAAAGAATATTCAGATGAAACTAGGGTTTATGCCCTTAGTCCCACCGTTGGTGTTGTCTAAGGACGTGCGGTACGCCACGCTATTGGGTGGTGCCTCGCTGGCGATTCACCAGGTGTTGCACATGCCGCGGACCCGATTGATCTTTCATCACTAAGACATTTACACAAAGCGCGATACGGAGTGGCTACCATGGCCGGTCGGTGTCGCGTTTTGTAATTAATAGGAGGAAATAATTTTGACAAAAGCAACCTTACCCAAAAACTTTCTCTGGGGTGGCGCCGTTGCGGCCCACCAGCTTGAAGGCGCCTATAACGTTGGTGGTAAGGGCCTTAGCGTGGCCGATGTTATGACGGCTGCCGGGACCCATGCCGAGCGGAAAATCACCCAGGGCGTTCAGGAGGGTGAATTCTACCCCAACCACACAGGAATCGATTTTTATCACCAGTATCCCGAAGACGTGAAGCTGTTTGCTGAAATGGGCTTCAAATGTTTTCGGACCTCGATTGCCTGGTCCCGTATCTTTCCTCAGGGGGATGAATTGGAGCCGAACGAAGAGGGGCTGAAGTTTTACGACCGCCTATTCGATGAATGTTTGAAGTACCACATCGAACCCGTGGTCACGCTCTCACATTTTGAGATGCCGTATCACCTAGTCACCGCGTACGGGGGCTTTCGGAGTCGCAAGGTCGTGACCTTCTTTACCCGGTTTGCGAAGGCCGTTTTTGACCGGTATCAGGATAAGGTGACCTACTGGTTGACCTTTAATGAAATCAACAACCAGAGTAATTACGACCGGGCCTTCACGCTGTTCACCAACTCGGGCATTAAAATCAACCCCGGCGAGAACGCCGAAGAGGTCATGTATCAGGCCGGCCACTACGAGGTGGTCGCCAGTTCATTGGCCGTTCAGATTGGGCACGCCATCAACCCGGATTTTCAAATCGGGGCGATGATTGCCATGTCACCAGTCTATCCGGCGACCGACAAGCCGACCGACGTCTTAAAGGCGCAACGGGCCATGCAGGCGCGTTTCTGGTTCTCCGACGTGCAGGTTGAGGGGGCCTACCCAACCTGGTTGACCCAGTACTTCGACGCCAAGGACTTTGACCTAGACATTACCGCGGCCGACCTAGCGAACCTCAAGCGGGGGAAGGTCGATTACCTGGGCTTTAGTTACTACATGTCCTTTGCCACCGCTGCAACGGATCACGAGGATCCCCAGTTCTCTTACAACGAAAGCACCGACCTGGTCACCAACCAGTACGTGCCGCAATCCGACTGGGGCTGGCAAGTTGACCCCGAGGGCCTGCGTTATTCACTGAACTGGTTGAACGACCGCTACCATCTGCCGTTATTCATCGTTGAAAACGGCATCGGGGCCATTGACGAATTGACGCCGGAACACCAGGTCCACGATGATTACCGGATTACCTACCTCCGTGACCACATCGAACAAATGGAATTGGCCATGAAGGAAGATGGTGTGCCGGTCATGGGGTACACACCGTGGAGTGCCATCGACATCGTCTCGGCCAGCACCGGGCAGTTGTCGAAACGCTACGGGTTCATTTACGTCGACCGCAACGACGATGGTTCCGGGAGCCTGGCTCGGTACAAGAAGGATTCCTTCTACTGGTACCAGCACGTGATTGCGACCAACGGGGAAGACCTTGACCCCACGGGAGGTGCCGTCCATGACGAAGCAACCGAACACTGACCCCTTACTGGTCATCGATATTGGTGGTACGACGGTCAAGTATGGGACTTGGGCGAACGATTTGCTGGCGGATAAGGGCCGATTCGACACACCGCATACTTGGCCAGATTTGTTAGCGGACCTCCTGCGGGTTCAAAAGCAAGCCAATCGCGACTTTGCTGGCGTGGCCATTAGTCTCCCTGGGAGTGTGGACACGGTCGCCGGTAAGATCTCCGGCACCAGTGCGGTCGATTATCTGAATGGCTTTCCCATTAAGGCGGCGTTGAACGCGGCCATGGGACTGCCGGTCAGCATCCAAAACGATGCCAACTGTGCCGCATTGGCGGAGTCCTGGAAGGGCAACGCTCAGGATGTGGACGATGCCATGTTGCTCATTATTGGTACCGGAATTGGCGGCTCATTGCTCCTGAATCATCAACTCGTGACGGGGAAGAATAACTTTACCGGCGAGTTTGGCTACATGGTGATGAATGAAGTGGGAGGCACGTTGAGCGAGTTGGCAAGTCCGGTGCGAATGGCACAACGTTATGGGCGTGAGAAACGCCTACTGACGGCGGTGACCGCCCAGGACGTGTACGACGATGCAGCTGCGGGGGACGTTACGGCCCAGCAGTGTATTCATGAGATGTTGCGCTGGCTTAGTGTGGGGGCCTTTAACAGCTATGTGAGTGTGAACCCCCAGCGGTTACTGATTGGTGGCGGTATCTCTGCGCGCCCCGGGTTTGTGGCCCAGTTGCGGGCTCTAATTCAGCGGCTGATGCGGGACAACGGCGCGCCCATCGACGTGGACGTCCAGCCCTGCCGCTTCCTGAACGATGCCAACCTGATTGGTGCCGTTCGCCAGTTCTACCTGGAGTACGGCACCGCGCCAGTCGTTACTGCCGCGGAAGGCTAATGTTTGAATCAAAAATAATTCCGATAAAACGAACGTAAAATTTTAGACGGATGTGGTGTGATTGCCACATCCGTTTTTTCGTGGTGATGTTGTTGGTTATGTTAGTCGTTGTTGGCCGTTGCGCTGCGCCGAGTATTGGTTCCGTAGTGGGCACGATTCTCAAGCCAAGCAGCCCACTTGTCTCGAGAACTCGGCCTTATGCTAAGCCGGCCCAGAACGCCAGCTAAGCATAACGACACCACGGGACCAAAGTCGGCTCCGCTTCACTAATGGTGACGAGAACCGAGACAAAGTTCCTGGTATGGCAACTCTTAGCGGATCATTAACAACTTGAGATTTTCCATCCTGGCGGATATAGGCGGTGTGGTTACGAGTTAACTGTCGTTTGGATACGGGCTATCGTAAGCCATCATTTTCCTCATAATCTCAAAATGATTGTCGGCCTCTAACAGGCTCCTAACAGGCTTCTTTATACACAGGTTGTCAGCGTGCACGACAGCGGTCCAACGAACTGAAATCAAGTCTAGTTCGAGTAAGTGCTTGGCCGGTTATCACCATGTCTTCTATCTGTCGCCTGATTATTTTAGTCAGTAGAACAGCCCACGTATCGCAAAAGCATGTCGTTGTGTTATGTCGAGATTCCGCGCTGATAGTCAGGTAATTCACATCTTACACGACAAATGATGTTGAAAGTAATCTGCTAAGACTATCCCTGCCCAAGTTGCCATACCTTGTCACTTTGTTAGGGTTCTCGTCACTGTTAGCGAAGCGGAGCCGACTTTGGCGCCGTGGTGAAATTGTTGTTAGCTGGCGGGCTTGGCCAGCTTACAACAAGGCCGAGCTCTGGAGATGCGCGTGATTTTCGCGTAGCTTCAGAGTCGTGTCCACTACGGCGACAATACTCGGCGGAGCGTAGCGACCAACAACGACTGGTCGACGCCCTCCGTATCCACTCAACAAGATTACTTTCTAGTTAATTTAGGCGGTAATGGATGGCACCGGAACAAGATTTCGGGTAAGGTAAGGGTAACGAAAAGAAGACTAAAGGAGTGCGAGTGGCATGGCAAAAACTTGGCAGAAGTGGGCCGGTATTACGGCCGGATTGGTGGCAACGGGAATCGCTGGTTTGTTGGGCGGGACCGCAGTTGTCTATCAGGTGGGGATGAAGTCCTTCGCCCGTAACCGACAAAAGACGCGACAACGTTCAATCGAGGAGAATACCGCGGCCGACAACGCATGGTACCTGATGCAGCAGCCGCGGGAGTGGCAGATTACCAGTCAGGATGGCTTGCAGTTGCGGGCCTCGTTCATCGCCAACGATCAGCCAGGCAACCGGGTGGTCATTCTGGCCCACGGCCTGGGCCATTCACGTGAACAAATGATTCCCTGGGCCCGGGTCTTCCAGGACTGGGGCTATAGTGTTCTGATGCCTGACGCCCGGGCTCACGGTGAGAGTGCCGGTACCACTATCGGCTACGGCTGGCTGGACCGCCATGACTACCAGCAGTGGATCGATAAGCTCATCGACGCCCGCGGAACCGACGTCCAAATTGTCCTGATGGGGATATCGATGGGGGCCGCCACGGTACTCGCGACCGCCGGAGAAGACCTGCCTAGCAACGTGAAGGCGGTCATCGCCGATTCAGGCTACGCCTCCATCGCCGCCGAGGCACGTTACCGCTTGACCCATAAGTATCACGTACCGTCCCAGCCAACCATGGCGGTGGCTGACCAGTATTCGCGGGTTGACGCCGGTTATCGGTTAAGTGACGGGGACATCGCCGAGCAGATTCGCCACACCCAGTTGCCCATCCTGTTGATTCAGGGGGCCAACGACCAGACCGTCCCCATCGAGAACCTAGACATTCTATACCAGGCGGCAGCCGGTCCTAAGCAGCGCTACCGTCACCCCAATGCCGCACACATCGCGACCCGGGCGGCCGACCCAGCCAAGTACGATCACGTGATGGCCGAGTTCCTGGCGCCTTACATGCACGATTAATTTTCGAAAAATGATTGACAAGCTTTCAGAATTCAGTAAACTAGTAAATGGTAATTGTTATCATTTACAGATATTTCGATGAAAAGAGTTGAACCTTGTGCGGCGAAGAAGCTGGCTGGTAATCACCGTGATGGTGGGTGTCCTGACCCTACTACTCGGGGGTTGCGGTACCACGACCACTAAAAAAGTCACCAAAACCGATGGCATTAACGTGGTCGCGACCCTGGACTTTTACGGGGAAGCGGCGAAGACCATCCTGGGCTCGGCGGGGACCGTGACCACGGTCATTAATAGCCCCAGCATCGACCCCGAGAGCTTCGAGCCGGACATTGCGACGGCCAAGCAGGTCGCTAAGGCCGATGTGGTGATTCAAAACGGCTTGGGCTACGATAGTTGGATGGCCCGGTTAGTTGCGGCGAACGCCCACACTAAGATTCAGAGCCTAAACTTAGGCAGCTTGGTGGGTCGTAAAATGGGGGACAACCCGCACTTGTGGAGTGACCCCCAGCTGATGATCACCATGACCCGTCAACTGGTAAAACAGTTTAGTAAGTTGGACCCCAGCCACGCGGCCGACTTTCGGCGCCGAGGCGCAGCCTATGAACGCCAGTTGGCCGTTTTACCGCAGTTGGTCCGGCAGATTCGGCAACACGCCGATGGTCAGTCCGTGGCGGTCAGTGAGCCGGTCTTTAGCTTGGCCTTGAAAGCGATGGGTTATAAAATTAGCAACCCCCATTTTGCTCAGGCCATTGAGGAAGACAGCGACCCGACGCCAGCCGATATTACCCAGTTGCAAAAGCAGATCAAACAACACAAGATTGCCTTTTTCGTTGAAAATACCCAAAATTCCAGTAATAACGTGACCACCATGGTGCAATTGGCACGCAAGTATCACGTGCCGGTGGTCAAGGTGACCGAGACCATGCCAGTCAAGACGACTTACCGGGACTGGATGGCGGGGCAGTATCGGCAAGTCTTACGGATTCAAAAGGAAGCGAGGACGTCATGACCACGACCAAACCGATTTTAACGCTTGAACATTTGGGGATGACCTTTCCGGGCCACCCCGTTTTTAACGACTTGAACCTAACGGTGGCGCCGGGTGAATTCTGGAGCATCGTTGGGGAGAACGGGGTAGGGAAGACCACCCTGATGCGGACCATCTTGCATCAACTTCGACCAACCACCGGCACTGTGACTTACGATCCCAGTCTGCGAATCGGGTACGTGCCGCAATTTCGCAATATTGACTCGGAGTATCCCTTAACGATTCGGGACTTCATTGGTCTGAACCTGACCGGCTGGAAGCTCCCCTGGCTGAGTCGCAGTGAACGGTCCCGCGTCATGAAAATCTTGGCCCAGACTGGCCTGGAGAAGATTGCTAGTCGGCCAATTGGCCAGGCCTCCGGTGGGGAGAAACAGAAGGCGTACTTAGCCCAGGCCTTGGTGGAGAATCCCAACCTGTTGATTTTGGACGAATCGACAGCCAGCCTGGACCCCGTGACCAAAACGGAACTCCTGGACTTGGTCCGGGAATTGAATCGAGAACTTCAGCTAACGGTGTTGTTCGTCACGCACGACATCCCGTTGGCCCGCAAATACAGTCAACAGTATCTGATGCTGACGCCAGCGGGTACCGAACAGGGGCCCATCGCGGAGCTGACGGATCAAAAGGTTTGGAGGGGTGAACGTGTTTAGTTACGAATTTATGCGCAACGCGTTTGCGGCCGGGACGATTATCGCCATTATTTGTGGCATCATGGGCGTGTTCGTGATTGCCCGCAACATGTCCTTCCTGACCCACACGCTCTCCGAGATTGGCTTCTCCGGCGCCGCCTTCGGGATTTTCGCCGGCTGGACGCCCCTGAGTGGGATGCTGCTGTTTACGGTGGTCAGCTCAGTCATCGTGGGCCAGCTGAGTGTTCGGGCCGAACGGCGCGAGGCCGCGACCAGCGCTATTTCCGCGCTGTTCATCGGGATGGGGATTCTGTTCCTATCGTTGGCCAATAAAAATGCCAGTTACGCCACCAACATCCTCTTCGGGAGTGTGATTGGGATTAGTGCCAGTGACGTGTACCAGATGCTGGTGCTGTCGATTCTGGTCTTATTAGTTGTCCTGGTGATTTACCGATTCCTGAAGTTCGACTCCTTCGACCACACTGGTGCCCAGGTCAAGGGGCTCTGGACCAACGCCTTATCGGTGACCTTCCTGGTCCTGCTGGCGTTGAGTGTCAGTGTCGCCGCCCAAATCGTGGGTTCCCTGCTGATCTTTATTCTCTTGACGCTTCCCGCGGCCACGGCGAAGTACTTCGCTCACACGGTTGGGGGGATGATGGGCCTGGCGATTCTGCTGGCCTTAGTCGGGGTTTGGAGCGGCCTGGTGTTGAGTTACGTCACCAATTACCCGGTGTCGTTCTTTATCGCCGCCATTGAAGCCGTCTTCTATTTCTTAGCGCTCATCTGGCAGCATTTCCAGACTGCGGCGAAGGGGTAGAGGAATCTAAAGTACGCTGCACCGTCGTTGCCACAGTGATTAATCATAAAAATGACCGACATCCCGTTGGCCTAGCAATTGATGAGCTCCCTTTTTAGGGGTGCTTGTCAGTTTGCCTGGGTCGCGGGATTTTTTTGTACGCGTGATGCCATGGGGAACGGTGGGGGACGACTATAAAAAGTTCTTCACGAATACGAGTCTCAACCACCGGTCTGTCGCCATCTTGCGGTTCACAAATGAAACCGTTTCCGGTATGTGAAAATATCCACTAATAAAAAGTAAGTGAAAGTACTGGAACATTCCGTGAAAGAGGACTATGATGACTCTTGTTAAATCAATTGGGCGCCGGTATGACGGCACTACATGCTAAGGAGTGCGATTCAAAATGACTAAGATGATTGCTGGACAAGCATTAATTAAAGTTTTAGAAGCCTGGGGCGTTGACCACGTTTATGGGATTCCGGGAGGTTCAATCAACCATACCGTTGAAGGCCTTTACCTGGAAAAGGAAAACATTAAGTACATCCAGGTGCGCCACGAAGAAGTTGGTGCGTTAGCTGCGAGTGCCGATGCTAAATATACCGGTAAGATTGGCGTTTCCTTTGGATCCGCTGGTCCCGGCGCCACCCACTTGTTCAATGGTCTGTACGATGCCAAGATGGACCACGTGCCCGTCTTAGCGTTAGTGGGTCAGGTCCCACAGACCGCGATGAACACCAATTACTTCCAAGAAATGGACGAGACACCAATGTTCAGTGACGTTGCCGTGTATAACCGCACCGCAACCACGGCTGATCAGTTGCCATACGTGGTCAATCAAGCGATTCGGGAAGCCTACCGTCAGAACGGTCCCGCCGTTGTGATTATCCCCGAAGACTTATCCACGCAAGAAATCGATTACGAACCCGTCAAGACGCCAAATGTGGTTTCCGATAGTTTCAAGCAAGTCATTGACCCGGCTGCGATTCAAGAAACGTTGAAGCTACTGAAGGCCGCTAAGCATCCGCTGGTCTACGCTGGGCGGGGCTTACTGGGGGCCCGCGATGAACTGGTCAAGTTCAGTGAACAGTTCAACATTCCCGTCCTCAACACGGTACCTGCGACCGGTGTGATTCCAACCAATCATCCCAACGCCATTGGGACGTTCGGCCGGCTAGGCTCGAAGTCTGGATTTGAGGCCTTACAACACACCGACTTAATTCTCTTCCTGGGGTCCGAGTTCCCATTCGCCCAGTTCTGGCCAAAGAATATTAAGATTATTCAGGTTAACAACAATTCCTTCGATATTGGGAAAATGGTACCCGTTGACTACGCCGTCTTAGGCGATGCTAAGCAGTACCTGCAAGCCATGATTGCGACTGGGGAAACTTTACCAGAGACTGAATGGCTCAAGGCTAACCGCCAAAACAAGCAAAACTGGGACGCTTGGTTGGCGCAGCTGGCACAAGATGACAGCGATGGTCTGGCACCTGAGACCGTGATGCGGAAAGTTGCCTCTATGGTCGGCCCAAAGGATATCTACGGGGTTGACACCGGGAACGTTTCCGAGTGGTCCGTCCGGGGATTACCAATGGATCAGCAGCAACGGTTCGCTTTATCTGGCTTGTTTGCCACCATGGGTTATGGCTTGCCAGCCGGGTTAGCCGGGGCTTTGGATGCCGATAAGGGCGCTCAAGCCTGGTCCTTCTCCGGTGACGGTGGCTTCGCAATGGTCGCTCCCGACATTATTACGGAAGCCCGTTACCAGTTGCCAGTTATCAACGTGGTTTTTAGCAACAACCGGTTTGGCTTCATCTACAACGAGCAGGTGACTAGCGGCCAACACCTCTATGGGGTCGACCTGACCGGTGCCGATTGGGCTAAGGTTGGTGAAGGCCTGGGGGCCATTGGCTTCACGGTTGCCAACAAGGTTGACGTGGAGAATGCCTTTAACCACATCAAGGACCTGCAAGCCAAGGGCAACACCAAGCCAATCGTGGTCAACGCGGTTATCAAGGACGACGATCCGATTGAGACGGCCTTCATGCCCCTTGATCCGAAGTTGTATGGTCAAGAAGCGGTTGACGCCTACGCCAAGAAGAACCACATTGACCGGAAGCAACAGCCATCATTGGGTGAGTTGTTACGGGCCAAGGGTGATAATTTATAAACGTTTCAAAAGCGTGCCACTGCGGATTTGTTCGCGGCGACGCGCTTTTTGCGGTCTTGTGGCGAAAAATGAACGTTCGTGATAGGCCGGGGAAACGCCCTTTTAGGGAAATGATTTGATAAATCCTGGGGATTGGTCCGGACCGGGAGACCTTTTTCACGGGTTTCGGGTGATTATTTGAAAAAATAGTCGTGAATCCTGTTAAACTTAGCTGCGGGTGGTCGATTTCCCCAGAAAACGGTCTGGATAGGGCTTGAGGCGATTCATCGAAAACTTAGCAATTACGGGATTAGCGAGATGATTATCGCAAGCGCTACCAAACTGGAACGTTTTGGGAACGAATCCCGCACAGCATCTGGATTTACCCTGACAAATTTTGAATTCTCACGGAAATACCACGAAAAACCCGAACATTTATGCTAAAATGAAGCATACAATTAGTCCTAAAGAAAGCAATTGAGGTGAATAGGTTGAAAGTCAGAAGAAGTGACCGGCTGGTCGATATGACCCGCTACTTAATGGAACGCCCGCATCAACTGGTATCCTTGACGTTCTTTGCGGCCCGTTACGAATCCGCCAAGTCCTCTATCAGTGAAGATCTGACGATTCTCAAGCGAACCTTTCAGGCACGGGGAACCGGCCTGTTAGAAACGGTACCCGGCGCTGCCGGTGGTGCCCGGTTCATCCCGTACATCCTACGGGAAGAGGCCGAAACGTTTGTGGACGAGATGATCGATGAATTATCTGCTGCCGACCGGTATTTGCCGGGGGGCTACGTCTACATGTCTGATATCTTGGGACGGCCAGCCGCGTTACGGCAGATTGGCCGAATCTTGGCGACCCAGTACCTGAACCAAACGGTCGACGTGGTGGTGACGGTGGCGACCAAGGGAATCCCGTTGGCCCAAGCCGTTGCCAACTATCTGAACGTTCCGTTCGTGATTGTGCGACACGACTCGCAGATTACGGAAGGCTCCACGGTCAGCGTGAACTATGTGTCGGGGTCGACCAAGCGCATCGAGCGGATGGCGCTATCCAAGCGGAGCGTCAAGCCCGGTTCGCGGGTCCTGATCGTTGATGACTACATGAAGGGTGGCGGGACCGTTGGGGGCCTGCGCTCGTTAGTCGACGAGTTTGATTCACAACTGGCCGGGGTCGCTGTCTTTGCCGAGGGCGATTTTGACGGACAACGGACCGTTAGCAAGTACACGTCCCTCCTGAAGGTCCAAACTGCGGATGAAAAGATTCGCGTGACGCCGGGGAATTACCTGACGCAGATCTTCGGTGAAGGCAATAATCAACTTAATAATTAAATAATTAGGAGATATCCGTATGAGTACTAGAAATACCATCATTCTAGCTGCCGGTAAGGGAACTCGGATGAAGTCGAAGTTATATAAGGTGTTGCATCGCGTTTGTGGGAAGGCCATGGTCGATCACGTGTTGACCCAGGTCGAACAGACCCACATGGACAAGGTCGTGACGGTCGTCGGCTACGGTGCTGATGACGTCAAGGCGACCTTGGGCACGCGGACCCAGTACGTCTTACAGGCGAAGCAACTGGGGACCGGCCACGCGGTTTTACAGACGGAACCGTTGCTGAAGGACGAAGACGGGACCACTCTGATTGTCAGTGGTGATACGCCACTGTTTCGGGCGGAGACCTTCGAAGACCTTTTTGCCTATCACGAAGCGAAGCACGCCGCTGCAACGATTTTGACGTCGATGGCACCGGACCCAACCGGTTATGGTCGGATCGTCCGGAACAACATTGGCATCGTCGAAAAGATCGTCGAACAAAAGGATGCTAGTTCCGAGGAACAAGAAATCCACGAAATCAACACCGGGGTCTACGTTTTCGACAACCACAAGCTCTTCCAGGCCTTACACGAAATCTCCAACGACAACGCGCAGGGGGAATACTACCTCACCGACGTCATTGAAATCTTGAAGCATCAGGGTGACATCGTCGGGGCCTACCGGATGAAGGACTTCGACGAGTCCATGGGTGTCAACGACCGGGTGGCCTTATCCGTGGCCACCAAGGTCATGCGTGACCGGATCAACCGGCAACACATGCGCGACGGGGTTACCCTGGTCGACCCTGAGACCACCTACATCGACGCCGACGTTAAGGTCGGGGCCGATACCATCATCGAACCCGGTGTACAACTCAAGGGCCACACGGTGATTGGCGAGGATTGCTACATCGGCGCCCACTCCGAGATTCGCGACTCAACGTTAGCGGATCACGTGACGGTCACCTCTTCCGTTCTGGAAGATTCCACCATGGATTCCGGCTCGAACATCGGTCCCAACAGTCACTTGCGGCCAGAATCCCACATCGGGCCTAAGGTCCACCTGGGGAACTTCGTCGAAGTCAAGAAGGCGACAATTGGTGAAGGCACCAAGGTGGGGCATCTGACCTACGTGGGGAACGCCAAGCTCGGCAAGCACATCAACGTGGGCTGTGGGGTCGTCTTCGTTAACTACGACGGCCAAAACAAGCATGAGACGGTGGTTGGCGACGATGCCTTTATTGGGTCGAACTCAAACCTGGTTGCGCCTCTCGACGTGGCGGACCACAGCTTCATCGCTGCGGGGTCCACGATTACGGATGCTGTGAACCAGTATGACATGGCGATTGCTCGGCAACGCCAGACCAATAAACCGAACTACTATCAGAAGCTCCCATACCGCGGGGAAGAATAGAGAGAAAATCTTGTGTTTCCCGGTGGGATAACATAGAATTATGGTAGTGATTTAGACAGCTATTTGCTATTGGAGGAAATTATGACTACGCAATATTTCGATCCTAAGTTAAAGATCTTTGCGTTAAATTCGAACAAACCATTGGCGCAGAAGATTGCTGATGAAGTTGGTGTAGAATTAGGAAAGACTTCGGTGGACCGCTTCAGTGACGGTGAAATTCGGATCAACATCGAACAGAGTGTTCGGGGTTGCCACGTTTACGTGATTCAATCCACGTCAGCACCAGTCAACGACAACTTGATGGAACTCCTGATCATGATCGATGCCTTACGACGGGCTAGTGCCGCCACCATCAACGTGGTCATTCCTTACTACGGGTACGCCCGACAAGACCGAAAGGCCCGTTCGCGTGAACCCATTACGGCTAAGTTAGTCGCGAATATGCTGCAGACGGCTGGCGTTACGCGGGTCCTTGCCTTGGACCTGCACGCCGCACAAATTCAAGGATTCTTCGATGTGCCGGTTGACCACTTAATGGGTGCACCTTTATTGGCGGACTACTTCTTACGGAGTGGCTTAGCCGAAAATGCTGTGGTGGTTTCACCCGACCATGGTGGGGTGACCCGGGCACGGGCGTTGGCTGAATTCCTGAAGGCGCCAATTGCGATTATCGACAAGCGGCGGCCACGGGCCAACGTTGCCGAAATCATGAATATCATTGGGGACATCAAGGGCAAACGGTGCATCATGATTGATGACATGATTGATACCGCCGGGACCATTACGTTGGGCTCCCAAGCTCTGATGGATGCGGGCGCACTTGAGGTTTACGCTAGTTGTACCCATCCAGTGCTGTCCGGTCCAGCCATTGAACGAATCAAGAAGTCACCAATCAAGAAGTTGGTGGTAACGGATTCGATTCAACTGACGGCCGACAAGCAAATCGACAAGGTCGAACAGATTTCCGTGGGTCCGCTGATTGGCCAAGCCATCAAGCGAATCAACGAAAACCGTCCGGTCAGTCCGTTGTTCCATAACCGGTTCCGTTCGACGGAACAATAACCATTTCGCATGCAAGACTGAGTTGGCCGCTGGGCTGGCTCAGTTTTTTTGTTGGTGCGGGCGGGTGAGCCGTGACTACCACAATCCGACGAAATCTGGTAAAGTAGTCTGTATTCAAACACGGAGCGTTATGAAGGGAGTTTCACGACAATGCAAAAAAATTGGCAACGCTGGGGGACCGGCGTCATCGGACTTGGGGTACTGGTCGCCCTGGTCATGCACGTGCTGGGGCAACCCCTGATGGTCAGTGGGAACCTGCTGTTCATGGTTGGTCTACTGCTAGTTGTCGTGGGCGCCATTCTGGTGCTGGCTCGCGGGCACCTTTTCACCGGCTGGCGGCACCGGCGCCGTAAGGGGATGGACCCCTTGCCCGGTGAAAAGGTTGGCGTGCGCCACGTGGCCTCGGTCAAGAACTCGCCGATTCGGGTTACCCCGGGTGCCCGATTCAGCCTGTTGGCCGGTCTGGGACTGATCGTGGTTGGGATTATTTTGACATCACTGTAATGGATAAATGGCATCACCCCATGAGCGGGTGGTGTCGTTTTTCGTCAGCAGGATTAACCACAACTTAAGAATTGTTGGGATGCTTTATCAGGTAACGGTTGAAGCCACTTCGCGTGAGAAGTTCTATCTTGGGCTAGACCGGTAATCGTGGTAGACTCAAGACAATTCGGGGGAATTTTTTAGGAGTGGGAGGATTTGGGTCATGAAAACAGTGAAGCTTGGGTTATTGGTGGTTCTGCTGGTCGCTGGGGTCGGCCTGACCATGTCAACCGCCGCAGCTGACCAGTATTCGGCGCGGCGAGCGACCTCGGTGAAAGTGGTCTGGCGCCAGCCGATGCGCTCACACGTGTACCATCTTAAGCGCGATGCTCGGTATTCGCGGCACCTGCGCGTCCGGTATGCGCCGAAGCGTGACGCCAAGCGCGTCGCCTGGATCAGCGACGCTCACGAGAAGGTCTATGACCGCTACACCAAAAAGGCTGCGATCTATTATCACGTCCGCGAACGTCACGGCCACCGCAGCGGCTGGGTCTGGCGGGGTTACCTGCACGAGAAGGTGGCCCGCCCCGCAACGGCACCGACAGTTTAGAAAAAACGGCAGCCGATTTTTTTCGGGTGCCGTTTTAGCTTGTGCTGGTCGATTTCGTAACGGTTTACCCAGGCAGCTGGGCTGGGCGAAAGCATTTACAGGACTAACTTGATTGTGTACAATGCACCCATAAGGAAGTGATCATTGTGCTGAAATCACCTTGGCAACTCGGCCTGATTCTAGGAACCGTGGCCGCGAGTCTGATGGGGGCACCACACGTCGCCCAGGCTAACCAGCAGTATTTCAACGTTTATCAGGATAATGCGAAGAAGCAGCATAAGGTCTACACCAGCAAAAAACGGTATGACTTCAAGCAGACCTTTACCTTCGACCAGGATTACCAGCTCAAGATGCGCCACGTTTATGTCTATCAGGTCGCGAAAAAGCAGTCGCGTTACCGGACCTGGATGAAGGTGACCGGTACCGCAACTAACCGTAGTAAGCACGGCGAGTTTCGGTTTGGCCGCTACAGCATCAACGGCGTCACCAATCGCAACGTCGTGGTACTCAAGGACACATCCCTGAACTTTGTTTTCTCGCCGGGGACTAGCAAGAGTCCTCAGATGCTGAGTACCATCGTGAATCACGAAGACTACACCGACAACGGGTTACGGCATGGCAAGTCCGAGAAGTTTGAACTCTTGTTGCACTCGAAAAAACCAGTTAAGCGGGTCGGACGGGTCTTGTTTCACATCCGAACCGTCACACCGGGGCAGTTCTACCGGGGTGAAAGCTATCTGAATCTGAACTAAAAATGAGCGCCGTGGGAATTTTTCCCAGGCGCTCATTTTATTGCTGATTGGGGTTAAGCTAACGCGTACTTACGGATAGCGGCGGCGACCCCGTCTTCGGCGTTGGTCAGGGTGACTGCATTGGCAGCCGCTTTGACTTCGTCGATGGCGTTGCCCATAGCAACCCCCAAGCCGGCGTATTCAATCATGGTCAGGTCGTTGCCCTGGTCGCCCAGGGTCATGATGTCGTCGGCCGTGAAGCCCAATTGGTCGGCTAGTTCGCTCAAGGCGTTGCCCTTGCTGGCTTGTTTGTTCATGACCTCGATGAAGAACGGCATGCTCTGGACCACGTAGAACTTGTCCTTAAAGGCTTGAGGCATGGCCTGCCAAGCAGCCGTAATCTTGTCCGCGTCGTCCACGAACATGGCCTTCGAGATGGTCAGGTCCTGGGGCATCTCATCGGTCGAACGGTACCGAATCAACATGCTGACCAGGTAGCTCTCATAGATGGTGTAGGCACTGATGTCCTTGTTGGCGGTGTAGATGTAGTCCGGCGTTTCAATCTGGAAATGGACCTTCAGCTTGCGCGAGAGGGCCTCCAGGTCGATGTAGTCGTCGTTACTCAGGGAGTGGTTGATCAGGACCTTACCAGAGAGCGTCTGGGCGACCGAGCCGTTATAGGTGATGGCGTATTGGTCATCACCGCTCAGACCGAGCTTCTTCAGGTAGGGGGACACACCGGTCAGGGGACGGCCAGTGCACAGCACGACCTTGATGCCCTGGGCCTTGGCGTCCTGGATGGCGCTGATGGTGGCGGGTGCTAGTTCGTTTTTTTCGTTGAGCAGGGTGCCGTCGATGTCAATTGCAATCAGTTTAATCGTCATGAAAATTAGCTCTCCTTTGGGTGAATAAGTTGGTTGTTTTGGATGTACCGGGCGAAGTTATCGTAGGTCGGCTGGAACAGCTCCGGCGTGTCGTCACCGGGGTTCAGCATCTCCTTGGGGAAGAAGAATCGCTGGTCACCGGTGAACTTACCCCGTAACGCGTTGATGATGTCGGACAGGGTCGAGAGCTCGAGTAAGGAGCCGTCGGGCTGTTGAATCTCAATCTGGGTCAGCGGATGGGCGACCCGGGGATCGTAGGCATCGTCGTACGGCAGGTCATAACTGTTGTCGGTCGCGGTGTAGTAGTCGGTGTTGAAGCCCACCGAGCGAATCATCTCGCGTAGCGGCTCCAGCAATGGCTTGGTGTCGTCGGTATAGACGGCGCTCTTGAGCGGTTTGCGGTCCAGAAAACGGTGGGCCAGGTCAGCTAAGATGTCGTCCGGTGATTGGCGCCAGTGGGTGAAGTAGGTGGTCAGGACGCCGTCGTCGAGGAACAGGTAATCCTGAAGGTTGAACTCGTGGTTAAAGAAGGGCAGCAACAGGTGGGGGATGAAACTTTCATCGCTCTGGCCGCTATGGTAGAGGACGTTAGCCCGTGCCAACAAGTGATCCAAGATGACTTCCATGGCCCGGGAGACCGGGTGGAAATAGACTTGCTGATACATCTGAAAGCGACTCATCACATAGTCTTCAACCGCGTGCATCCCGTTCATGGCAAAGGCGATGCCGCCCTGATAGGGCCGCATGACCCGCAGAATCCGGGTCAGGTCAAATGTCCCGTATTGGGTCCCGGTGAAGTAGGCGTCGCGTAAGAGATAATCCATCCGGTCGGCGTCGATTTGGCTGGAGATCATCTGGACCACCTGGGGGTTCGGGTAAGTCTTCTGGATGACACTGGCCACCTCGGTGGGGAAGGTCGGGCTGACCTTGCGCAGGACCTGGTTAACCTCGGTCTCGGGTGAGGTCAGGATCTCAACGGTGATGGCTTCGTGGTTGGTGTGGAAGATGTGCTCGAAAGTGTGGGAGTACGGGCCGTGACCGATGTCGTGCAGGAGCGCTGCACACATAGCGGTCAGTCGCTCGTTATCGTCCCAGCCGCCATCCCCCGGCGTTTTGGTCGGGTAGTTGCGTTGGAAGTTGTCACAGATCTGCCGGGTGATTTCGTAGACGCCTAAGCAGTGGGCGAAGCGGGTGTGTTCGGCACCATGGAAGACCAATGAGGCCGTCCCGAGTTGTTTGATGCGCCGGAGTCGCTGAAACTCGCGGGTGTTGATCAGGTCTAAGATGACCTGATGTTGAACGTAGATGTAGTTATGCACGGGGTCACGCAGGACCTTTTCCCGTGGCAAACGTGCAGTTGCATAGGACAAAACGTGATGCCTCCTTTATGAGTTCAACCGGGGTTGCCGCCGCACCATTTGTGCGGTCGCATGCTCTAGTCGCGTGTTAAATTCTGGTTCCGTTAAAAGGTGATCCAGCTGCTCGTGGCCCACGGTCAGACCGGCGTCCGTACAAGCGTTTAAGAAGCGCTGCTTGGCATCGGCCAGGGTCATGGACTGGTGGAGCAGTTCGGCGGTGGTGGTCATGGTTGCGGGATCCACGTCGGGGAACCCCCAGGTGTTTTCCTGGTCGGCCAGTCCGGCTCGGTAAAAGTCCTGAATCAACTGGCCCCGGGCCGTTTGGTCGCCAGCAACGCTCAGGTACAACATGGTGACCAGGGCGTGGGGACTGCGGCGCTGGGAGATACCGGCGATTTTACGGCCGTCGACGCTTAGGTCGTAGTCACCCGGGCAATAGGAGTGGGTGACCTCGAAGTGTTTGATGGTCAGCTCCGGCCAGGCGGCCCGTACCAGTGCCATCATTTGTTCGTAGGCGTTGTCGACGCTGATGGGTGGTGTGATCAAGGGGCTGAATAAGGAAACGTTTAAGATGCCGGGATCGGCCACCACGGCCAAGCCACCGGAGTTGCGCATGACCCAATCGTAGCCGTGGGCCCGGACCTGCTGGATGGCGGCGGTCAAATCGGGGAGGCGTTTATCTTTCAGTCCCAGAATCACGGTTGGTTGCATCTCCCAGAAGTGAAGAATGGGCGCCTGCAGGGTTGGAACTAGGTCCAGCAGGGCGTTGGTGTAGCCGAAGGCCAGGTTCTTCTGGTCCGCGGGAATCGGGGTGTCAACGGTCTGAATGGCCGTCGTGGGTAAATTAAAAGGAAGCATGCTGCGACCTTCTTTCAAGAGGTTATTTTTATCAGTGTTGTGGTGGTTAGTGCTCGGCTCCGCCAGTACCGTATCACTGTGGTGAGTTGCGGCGATTATCAGCGCTCGGCCCCGCCGGACAAGAGTCACCGTAGTGGGCACGACTTTAAAGCCCCGCAAAAAAACGCGGGTCTTCAAAGCTCGGCCTTATCCTAAGCCGGCTCCACGCCGCTTAGGTTAGCGATAACCAGTCATGAGTTGTCGGTGCTTCAACTCGTAATTGACTCATAGAAAACGAACGACAAAGGGGAGGACAATTAGTGCCAGTTGTTTATCCCATCAGGTAACGGTAGAGCGTCAGGTTATCACCGTCCCATCAACTAATTCCGCAATGGCTGGAGATATTGTTGATTTTTATGCTGTTTAAAATAGCAATACCCAGTTTACTTGACGGAAGCCTTAGTGGCTAAGCTTTTACTTGGACTGGCGATTAACTGCCATGCGAGGATGTCATCATTTATCTTAGCTGGAGGGGTGGCAAAAATAGGCTCAGGGGTGAAATTCGTCTTAGTCGGCGTTTTTAGCCGGCTTAGTCGAAGGTCGATCTTTGAGACCTGATTTTGGGCTCAAAGTCGTGCCCACCCCGTTCCAGCCTATTTTTGCCGCCCCGGAAGCCTGGAGACTGGTGCCATTGCTTCATTATACAAGAAAACGGTTAATTCGTCAGGTCTGGACCAGTCTTGGCGAAGAGAATCTGGTGGGATTTTACCCGTGAATGGACTATAATTAGGCGTGATATGATTGACAGAAAGGAAGGACCGAGATGGATCAACTCTCAGCGGGTGTTCCCGTCGCAATTCACCTTGAAACACACATTAAGCAGGACGACGACGTTTCCGACTACCGACTAGATGTCGATGGGCAACTCGTTCAGATGGGTGACAACTTGTACCTACGCTATCTCGAACCCAACCAGGAGACCCACGAACAGACACCTGTGACCATGAAGTTTACCCCCAACGGCGGCGTTCACCTGACCCGTAACGGGGACACGGAACTGCGGCTTCACTTCATCAGTGGGAAGCGGATTACGGCCCGTTACCGGACGCCGTATGGTGTGATGCCGATTGAGACGGTGACCCCTTTACTTGAGACCAACTTTCAGGAACGGCCGTTTAGTGGTCATGTGAAGATCGACTATCTCCTGTATGCTGGGGAAGAATTGGTTGGTAACTACAAGATTCGATTGCAATTTACGGCGTAAACGCGTATTATATTTCGTAGACTGTGGAAAGGACGTGCACCAGTTTGGAATTAAAAGTCTTTGAGGGCCAGAACAAAAAGGAATTATCAATGATTGAGGTTGCTCACGCCATCTTGTCTCAACATGCTGACGTGATGGCTTTTGCCGACTTGGCAAACGCCGTTCAGACGTACCTGGGTGACAGCGACAAAGAAATTCGTGAACGGCTGTCCCAATTTTATACGGATTTAAACGTCGACGGTAGTTTCATTTCTCTGGGTGATAACCTTTGGGGACTGCGAACTTGGTATCCGTTTGAATCCATCGATGAAGCGACGGTCCACGCCGAAGAGGACGAGGACCAACCCCAGCGGAAGAAGCGCAAGAAGGTCAACGCCTTCTTGGCTGACACCACTGATGATGACGACGTGATCGACTATGACGATGACGATCCAGAAGATGACTCGAACAGTAGCTACGCGAACGACGATGACGATGATGACACCACGGGTGGCACCACGCCGGACTTGGGCAAGCTGCAGACTGGTTTGGGCATTGATGACGATGATGAAGAGGACGATACGGAAGACATTCCGGATGGTATCGAAGATCAGCTCTCACAAATGGATGCGCCAGACGATGACGACACCGACAACTTAGACTTCTCCGCCGACGATGATGAAGAGGACGACGAAGAAGACGAAGAAAACGACGACCAACAGAAATAATTTGGCCGAACCCTTGACCTGCACCCCGAAAACAGTTACTATATTTTTTGGGCTCCTTACTACTTGTAGTGAGGACAACTGTACGGTGAAGTTAGCTCCCTATTCCAGCGAATAGGGAGCTTTTTAGTTGTTTCAGGCAGACTAACCGAGCATCCCTAAATAATCTTACAAGGAGCTAGACAATGACCAAATATATTTTTGTAACTGGCGGCGTCGTATCATCATTAGGTAAGGGGATCGTCGCAGCATCCCTGGGCCGGTTGTTAAAGAACCGGGGCCTAAACGTAACCATTCAAAAATTCGATCCATACATTAACGTGGACCCGGGCACGATGAGTCCCTACCAACACGGGGAAGTCTTCGTGACCGACGATGGGACCGAAACCGATTTGGACTTAGGTCATTATGAACGGTTCATTGACAACAACTTAAACAAATATTCGAACGTCACGACTGGTAAGATTTATTCGGAAGTTTTGGAAAAGGAACGCCGGGGGGACTACTTGGGTGCCACGGTTCAGGTCATTCCACACATCACGGGGATGATCAAAGAAAAAATCATGCGGGCCGGGAAGACCTTGGGGGCCGACTTCGTGATTACCGAAATCGGTGGGACCGTTGGGGATATCGAATCCCAACCCTTCCTGGAAGCCATTCGGCAGATGAAGAGTGAGGTCGGCGACGAGAACGTGGCCTACATTCACACCACGCTGGTCCCATACTTGCACGCGGCCCACGAAATGAAGACCAAGCCAACGCAACACTCCGTGCGGGAACTGCGGAGTATCGGAATTCAACCGAACTTTTTAGTGGTTCGGACGGAAAAGCCAATCACCGACGCGATGCGCCAAAAGATTGCGTTGTTCTGTGACGTGAAGCCGTCGGCCGTGGTTGAATCCATGGACGTACCAACCATCTACTCGATTCCACTATCGTTGCAGGCCCAAGGCTTGGACCAATTGATTCTGGACCACTTTAAGGTCACGGCACCCAAGGCCGACATGACTGAATGGGCCAAGATGGTCGACCACATGCAGAACCTGAAGCGGACCATCAAGATTGCCCTGGTCGGGAAATACGTGGCGTTGCATGACGCGTACATCTCCGTTGCCGAGGCCCTGCAACACGCGGGGTACCCGGTTGATGCCCAAATCGATCTGCACATGGTTGATGCCGAGAAGATCGACGACGCCAACGTAGCCGACGTCTTGGGTGACATGGACGGCATCATCGTGCCCGGTGGATTCGGCGACCGGGGGATTGAAGGCATGATTACCGCCATCAAGTACGCCCGGGAACAGGACGTGCCATTCCTGGGGATTTGCCTGGGGATGCAGGTGGCTAGCATCGAATTTGCCCGTGACGTCCTGGGTTACGCCGACGCGAACTCGACGGAAATGGACCCGAACACCACGCATAAGATCATTGACCTGATGGCCGACCAGGCCGACGTCCACGAGATGGGCGGGACGCAACGGTTGGGGTTGTACCCTTGCAAGTTGAAGCGGGGCAGTGTGGCGGCTAAGGCCTACGATGACCAAGACATCATCCAGGAACGTCACCGTCACCGTTACGAATTCAACAACCAGTACCGCGCCGAAATGGCCGCTAAGGGTCTGGTCTTCTCCGGAACGTCACCTGACGATCACCTGGTTGAAGTGGTTGAATTGCCAACCAAGAAGTTCTTCGTAGCTGCTCAGTATCATCCAGAATTCTTATCCCGGCCAAACAGGCCAGAGGGCTTGTTCCGCGACTTTATCGCCGCGGCTAGCAACGAGGTTCAGGACTAGGACTTGGTAAGGTGACCGAAGCAACGAGAAATCCATGAGAAAATGGCAGAATGATGAGAGACCGTCCTCCCGCTAAGTGTGGGATTCGCGACGGGGAACCTAATCTCAGGAAGCGTTGGGGATTGGGCCGCTGCGGAGAGGGTCAAAACCACCTCAGCCGGGGTACCCGGCGACCCGTGCGACTCAGGGGTCGGTCGAATCGTTTCTGTGAAAAGTAAAAAAACGCGGAATCATCTTGAGAATGGGATGATTCCGCGTTTTTCGTCATATATTACAATTTTAGTGAAAACCTTAGAAACGGTTGTCTTTTTGCCGCGGATTATTTATCATTATAGCTGACTGTATTGGAGTCATCTATGAGAGATAAGTTTAAGTGAGGATCGCATCACGATGAAGAAAATGATAATTCATGGCGGCCAACGCCTAACCGGAGAGGTTACGATTGGTGGCGCTAAAAACAGCACGGTAGCACTTATCCCGGCCGCGATTCTTGCGGATACACCGGTCCGTTTTGATATGGTTCCGGATATCCTGGACGTGCACAACCTAATGCTAATTTTAAAATCAATGAACGTCTATTCGACGTTCGAAGACGGGGTCCTGACCATTGACCCCACCGAAATC
Source organism: Candidatus Levilactobacillus faecigallinarum (assembly GCA_019113985.1). Lineage (GTDB taxonomy): Bacteria > Bacillota > Bacilli > Lactobacillales > Lactobacillaceae > Levilactobacillus > Levilactobacillus faecigallinarum. The sequence continues at coordinate 5,270 of DXGJ01000020.1, read as the reverse complement.
GTGGAGGCCCCACTACCCAGCAAAGCTATCAAGAGTTTACGGGCGTCCTACTACTTCATGGGGTCGTTATTGGGACGCTTCCAACGCGCTACCCTGAGTTTTCCCGGGGGCGACAACATTGGCCCCCGGCCCATCGACCAGCACATCAAGGCCTTTAAGGCGTTGGGTGCGTCGGTGACCGAACACGACAACACGGTCCACATCACCACCGGTCCTGCCGGCCTCCACGGCGCGCGGATCTTCCTGGACGTGGTCTCCGTGGGTGCAACGATTAATTCGATTCTGGCGGCGGTCAAAGCCGACGGAACCACGGTGATCGAGAACGCCGCTAAGGAACCTGAAATCATCGACATTGCCACGTTCCTGAACAACATGGGCGCGCACGTGCGGGGCGCCGGGACCGACGTGATTCGAATCGAAGGGGTCAGCACGTTGCGGGCGATGAACACGCACACGATTATCCCTGACCGGATCGAGGCGGGGACCTACCTATCGATGGCTGCGGCGATCGGCGATGGCGTGGTCATCAAGAACGTGATTCCCGAACACCTGGAGTCCTTCACCGCGAAGATGATTGAGATGGGCGTTCAGCTGGAAATTGACGAGGACAGCATTTACGTACCCCGGACCCAGACACTGAAGCCGATTCAGGTTAAAACGATGCCGTTCCCGGGATTTGCGACCGACCTGCAGCAGCCATTAACGCCATTATTGATGAAGGCGGATGGCAGCAGCGTGGTCATCGACACCATTTATCCCAAGCGTATCAAGCACATTGCCGAGTTACGGAAGATGGGCGCTCAGATTCGTTCTGAAGATGGCACCATCATCGTTGACCCGTCCACGCACTTGGTGGGCAGTGAGGTTCAAGCTGGTGAGATTCGCGCCGGCGCCTCCCTGGTGATTGCCGGGCTGATGGCGGAAGGGACCACGGTTATTTTGAACGCGGATAATATTTTGCGAGGGTATGACCGCATTGTCGATAAGCTGACGGCGTTAAACGCGGACGTGAGTATCGTGTGTACCGAAAGCCTAGTTGAAGACGGACAAGATTAGCATTGCCGACGGTCTACTTTCATGATATAATGTGACGGTTGACGATTAAATCAATCTCTGAATCAGTCTATGGTTCAGGGCAAAAGGAGCGTAATATATTATGAAGCAAGGCATTCATCCAGATTACCGGGAAGTTGTATTCCAGGACTCAAGTACTGGCTACAAGTTCTTATCCGGTTCTACTGCAACCTCAGACGAAACTGTTGAATGGGAAGATGGCAACACCTACCCATTGATCCGGGTTGAAATCACTTCCGATTCTCACCCATTCTACACGGGTAAGCAAAAGTTTACTCAAGCCGATGGTGCGGTCGACCGTTTCAACAAGAAGTACGGTCTTTCCAACAACTAAAGCTTATCAAAGGGGTCACCGCGTGCGGTGGCTTTTTTTGTACGCTTTTTTCGGATTAGGTGGGCACCACGGACCGTGGTCAACGCTTAGCGGTAGACTTAGTGGGCGATGATGGGGTAAAATCGAGGAGAATTGGGGAGAGGAGCGAAACACATGGCACAAAAGAAAACTAAACACCGCTGGTGGGGGACGCTTATTTTTCTCCTATTAATCATCCTCTCGCTAGCGCTGATCTTTAACGAACAAATCAAGGAATGGCTGGTGGCGTCTTACCAACCGGCGGTCACGACCAAGTCCGTTCAGAAGAATCAGCAGAAGAAGGCTTCCTATGATTTCAAGAAGGTCAAGTCGCTGGACTTCTCGACGGTGGCCAAGGCCCGGTTAAATTCCAAGAACATCCACGTGGTGGGGCAAATCTATATGCCACAGTCCGATATTCACCTGCCAATCGCTAAGGGCGTCAGCAATGACGTGCTGGCTCTGACGGCGGGAACCATGCGCGCCGACCAGAAGATGGGCCAGAACAACTATCCGTTGGCCGGACACCATATGGTCTCGCACACCATCCTGTTCAGCCCGCTATACTACAAGACTAAGGTAGGCCAGAAGATTTACCTGACCGATGCTACCAAGGTCTACGAGTACCGGGTCTCGGTCCGCAAGTTTATCTTGGCGACCGACATTCAGGTGGTGGCACCCACCAAGCAGAAGCTAGTGACCCTGATCACCTGTGACGCGACGGGGGCCAACCGGCTGATGATTCGTGGGAAGTACGTCAAGCAGATGCCGTACAAGCAAGCCCCACTGGCGGTTCGCAAGGGCTTTGCCGGTGGCTTCAACAACCGGTCGTAATCAATATTTTAATAAATGGCGTGAGAGTTTGCGTTTTCGCAGCTTTCACGCCATTTTTGCGTATAATCATTCCTTGACGTGTCAGGTAACTGGCATGATAAACAACGCCTGGCCTTTGTGAGTAAATAAAAGTTTTATAGTGTATGGTAAAACAATGAGCTTTCTAATTGATGAATAATATTAGGAAATCCCTATTTTTGGCGAGTTGATAAATCCAGTAATCCAACCAACGACGCGGATTGCGGTACGTTTTCTGACTTTTTAAAGTCTAAAAACCCGCTAATAATGGGAACGCTATCAAAAAATATCGCCACACAGATTCTTTAATGTGGACAAAGAATATAAGGCATGTTATTATACTTATGAATCATCGATGACTTCAAAAGATAACGACTTAAAAGCCTAGCGCGGTCAACGTGGAAGCGCCGACATCATTTGGTATTCGTGCGGCCAAGTTAGGTTGGTAAGCTTATTTTTAAGAACGCAGGGCGTTGTTGGAAATGAGGAATAGTGATGCGATTACGAAAAGTTATGTTGCTGCTGTTGAGTCTCGGGCTGTTTGGCTGGGGCATCACAACTTCAGCCAATGCAGCATCGGACCTTCAACAATCGCAGTACGAGATTACATTAACACCGCCCAATGCGTCATCCTCCTCCAGCGTTGCGACTGGAGAGGCGAATGACTTAATCAGTGGAGAGTCTTCTACTGGACAAGGGACAACGGTGAAACCGACCAGCAGTTCTGGTCAATCAGCGCTAGTAGCTGGTTCCCAGAACGCAACGGCGGCGAAACCTGCGAGTGGCCGACTACCACAATTGTCTGAGCAGCAGTGGTATCTATTCGGATCACTACTTGGTGTTATCTTATTGTTACTGTTTTGGGTATGGAAACTAAGCCGGAAAAACCGGCATTCATAAATGAGGAGTGTATCTATTATGACTAAAAAGACTTTACAATTACTTGCATCCGTTGCCTTGGTAGCCGGAATGGGCTTCGCATCTATCACAACTGCGAGTGCCGACACATCAACTGGGACTGCTAGTACGACTGGGAACGTTTCATTAACAGCTGGCGAAACTGATCCAGAAAACCCAGGCGACGCAGGTGGGATTACGTTAAAGGCTGTACCATTCATTACGGTACCTGCGACTGAAATTGACGGAACTGACCAAGAAATCGCAGCTACGGTCGATGCAACGGCTAAGAGCGGTGATAAAGCTGGTAAGGTCCAAGTTGTCAACGCCGGGCACAAGAGTGACTGGACGGTTCAAGTTGCATCGACCGCTTTCAAGAGTGATGCGGATACGATGAACGCAAGTACGTTAACCATGGGAACTGCTACGGTAGCACCTGAGGCTACAGATAATACGGCAACGTTGCCATCATTAGTGAACTCAGCTATCTCTTTCAATACGGGTGAAGACAATGCGAACCAAGACGTTGTTGGGGCTACGTACGATACTGACACTAAAGAAGGGGTCGGAACTTTCAACACCACTTACGCTGGAACTAAGCTAAACTTAAAGGCCGGGAACGTTGCCGGCGACTACGCTTCGACGCTGACTTGGACGCTGACGAATACGCCATCTACCAACTAGTCATCACCTGAATAGCAAGGAGGCTACACAATGAAGAGAATATGGCTCTTGATTGTGGCCTCGTTAGCTCTCGGAATAGGGGGACTGACGCAAGCGTTACCGGCCAGTGCGGAGTCTCAAAGAACGACCGGAAATGCTAAGTTGATCCCGGGTTCAGGGTCGAAGCCGGTTGATCCGAAAGATCCGGAGGGGACGGGGAAACCCTTTCCCGGTGATTCCAAAGATCCAAATAACAAAGGAACTGGCTCGACGGGTCTGCTGACCTTGGACTACATCTCTAATCTCAAGTTCACGCAGGACCAGACGGTAAACGGCGTCATCGACGCGACGGCGACCAACCGCAAAGCGTTTGTCCAAGTGAGTGATCGCCGGGCGACCGGGACGGGCTGGAACTTAATGCTGAAGCCGGAACCCTTGGTGGGGAAAAGCGATTCGAGCGTGAGTATCAGCGCGGCAACCCTAACGCTGGGGAACGCCTACTTCCTATCGTCTGGCGGTAACGTTAGCCAGGCACCAACCGTGACGACTGGTGCGACGGAGGCCTTACCGGTGGGGAGTTACTCACTGGTGGCCCAGGCGCAAAACAGGCCGGGTGACCGGCAAGGGGTTGGCACGTGGTTACTCCGCCTGAATACCAGCAACAGTGAGCCCACGCGTCTGAGCGTGTTGGCCGCTGCAGTGACCAAACAACAAACCTATGAAGGAGACCTGTCCTGGTTGCTAACGGATACGCCACAATAAAAATGTAAGTTGCGGATAGCGGTGGCTGGCTTCAGTCACCGCTATCTTTGCATTATCGTTAATTAACGTCGTGACGACGAAATCTAAAAAATGGCTAGTTTGCCGAAACGGACAAGGCTTAACCGCTTTGCTATAATAGGGGCAAACTAGGAAGTTGGAGGCCTTTTCAATGAAAAAAATTTGGCAGTGGTTGGTTTTATTAGGAACGGTGCTACTTACCGTTGGGGGATTACAACAGATTGCCCATGCCGAAAGCGTCGGCTACACGGTCAATGCCGTTTTGCCCAAGAACCAGGATGACGCAAGTGCCTCGTACTTTGCCCTGCGTGTGAAACCTAATCAGCAACAAAAGTTGGCGATTGTGATTGGGAATGAAAGTAAGCGGTCGCAAAAATACGAGGTCAACGTTAACCAGGCCGTGACCAACGCAAATGGGGTCATTGATTACAGTCAGGCCAAGCCGGAACTTGATAGCTCGTTAAAGGTGGGTATCAAGGATGTGTTTAAGGAAACCAAGCTGCCAATCGTCACGGTCCCTGCCAAGAGTACCAAGAAGGTCTACGTCGAATACAAGATGCCAGCCCAGAAGATTCAAGGGATGATCCTGGGGGGCATTAACGTTAAGAAGGTCGACACCGCCAAGAAATCTGACCAAAAGGGTGTCACCATC
>DXGJ01000019.1 GCA_019113985.1 Candidatus Levilactobacillus faecigallinarum | reverse complement strand
ATTATTGTTGCCCTGTTATTTGCAGCGCTGATTGCCCAATTAGCCTATTTGCAAGTAATCTATGGTGCGCAATTCAAAGCCCAAGTCAACCAGACTGATACCACCATTGAAACGACCAACGTTCAACGGGGGATGATCTACGATTCCAACGGAAAGGTCTTGGTTGGGAACAAGGCGCACCAAGCCATTGCTTATACCAAGGGGGTCAACGTCTTATCGACTGATATGTACGCGATCGCCAATAAGCTCGGGAAGTATCTGACGGTTTCGACCAGTTCCTTAACGCCACGGCAGTCGATTGACTACTACCTGACGGATACGAAACGGTTAGCCGCCGTCGAGAAGAAGATTCCCAAGATTAAGCAGTATTCTACCACGGAACGGTACAACAAAGCGCTGAATTACCTGGAAAACGACTCGTCATTCAGCCTGACCGCGACGCAGAAGAATGCCGCTGAGATTTTTGCCAAGATGAGTGGGGCTTACGCCTTATCGACCACTTACATCAAGGACTCCGGGGTCTCGAGTACGGAAATCGCCCAAATCGGTGAACACCTGTCCGAGATGCCGGGAATCAAGGTCAGCACTAGCTGGTCACGGAATTACCCGAACGGGTCGTCGATCAAGTCGATCATTGGGACGGTATCGTCCGAGAAGACCGGGTTGCCTAGCGACCAGATCAACGAGCTGTTAGCACAGGGGTACTCCCGAAACGACAGTGTGGGTCAGTCTTATCTGGAACAGGAGTATGAGTCCGTTCTGCGGGGAACCAAGGCCGAGAAACAGGTTGAAGTTGCCGGGAACAGTACGATTACCAAGGAGGTTAAGAAGTATGGTGGCCAGAAGGGGGACAACCTCCAGTTGACCATTAACTCGACCTTCCAGTCGAAGCTCCAGAAGTTGGTTCGGTCCGCAGAATCCGGTGCCGGTGGTTACTCGACCGGGACCTACGCCGTGGTGATGAATCCAAATACTGGGGGCGTCATCGGAATCGCCGGAGTTGACCGGGACCCATCGACCGGCAAGCTGACGGATAATGCGCTGGGAACCATCAACAGCGATATCGTCATGGGGTCCGTGGTTAAGGGTGCCATGGTCTCCGGAGCGTTGATGAGTGGCGTAATCACGCCAACCAACAACACGTTGACCGATAAAGTAATCAACACGGGTGGGGTCAAGAAGTCTTCCTGGTTCAACCACAGTGGGAGTGCGAACATTGCTGTCAACGCCTCCACGGCCCTGGAAGTTTCCTCTAACTCCTACATGATGCAACTGGCCATGAAGGAGGCTGGCTTTAACTACGTTCCGGGTGGTGCGTTGAGTATGAGCACCAAGGCCTTCAGTATCGAACGGGGGTACTTCAACCAGTTCGGACTCGGGGTCAAGACCGGAATCGACCTGCCGGGTGAAAGCACCGGATTGAAGGGGAACAGCTCCCAGACCAATATCGGGAGCGCCCTGGATCTGTCCTTCGGGAACTACGATGCCTACACTACCATGCAGGTGGCTCAGTACATGTCAACGGTGGCCAACGGGGGAACCCGAATTGCGCCGCACGTGGTCCAGTCGATTCGGGGCACCACGTCCGATGGGAAGTTAGGTGCCGTGAAGTCGACGGTCACGCCGAAGATTCTGAACACCATCGACATGACGGAAGCCGAGAAGAAGCTGGTCAAGGAAGGTCTCTATGACGTGGTTCATGGGACCAACACCTACAAGACCGGTGCCGAATTGGCCTCCATCTCGCCGGGTATCTCGGCCAAGACGGGGACTGCCGAAACCTACTACAAGGGTCACTCGACGGTCACCTTGAGTCTGGCATCTTACGCGCCATCGAACGACCCCCAAGTCGTGGTGGCCTTAGCGATGCCAAACCTGAGTACCAGTGATGAGGATAACAACATGAAGCTGGCGAAGCAGATCTACGCGGCCTACTGGAAGACGGTGCAGTCAACCTCGACGTTGACCAATCCAACCAAGGCCACGAAGTCCGGTTCAGCCCAGAACACCGCGGGTTAACCCACCTGTAAAGTAATTTTCCTTAACATAATTTTGATAAGGACTGGTAATTACAAGCAATTAATGGTAATATATTACGAGTTAAGGCTCTAGCCTGTAATTATGAACAAGTTGGGAGGTTACCCACATGCGTGTCCACATCACTTTGGAATGTACGGAATGCCACGAACGCAATTACTTATCCAGTAAGAACCGGCGTAATAACCCGGACCGGGTTGAATTCAAGAAATACTGCCCGCGCGACCGGAAAGTAACGTTGCATCGCGAAACTAAGTAAAAGGTACGGGCGAAAGTCCGCACCTTTTTTTGTTGCCAAAAATCGGCGAATTTTGTACCGGTTTGCGGAATTATTTTTAGAAAACACAAAAATGCTATAGACTTATACGCAAGGAGGTCCGCCGTTGATGGATAAAAAACAACTGCGTCAGCAAACGATTCAAGCACTGGCAACCATGCCAGCCGACCAACGTGAAACGGCCAGTCAGCAGCTCTATGCGGCGCTGATGGCCTTACCGGCCTGGCAGCAGGCCCAAACGATTGCGACCACGATCAGTGGGGATATCGAGCTAGCGACCCAGCCGATTATTGCGGCAGCCCAGGCGGCGGGGAAGACTGTGGCGGTGCCCCAGACGTTGCCCCACCGGCAGATGGCCTTTCGGGAACTCACCCCGACGACCACGATGATCACCACGCCCTTCGGCCTACGCGAACCCCAGGACGGTCCCGTGATTGCCCCGGCGGATTTTGATTTAATCGTGGTCCCTGGCCTGAAGTTTGCCGTGACGGGTGAGCGATTGGGCTTCGGTGGTGGCTACTATGACCGCTACTTACCCCAGACGACCGGGGTCAAGGTGGCCCTAGCGCTGCCCGCACAACGGGCTAGCCGGCCGGAGTGGCCGGTCGAAGACTTCGACGTCTTATTGGATGCCGTCTTGACCACGAATTTAAACTAAAGGAGACTTTTTGGTGACGCAATTACGGTATCGATTACGCCGACTGAACCAGACCCCCTATATCACGGTGGGGTTGGTTGGCATCATGGTCTTGGTCTATCTGGCCATGACCTTGGCGGGTGGCAGTACAAACGTGAATGTCTTGATTCAATTTGGTGCCAAGCTCAACGTCTTGATTCAACAGGGCGAGTGGTGGCGGTTATTTACGCCGATGTTCCTACATATTGGGTTTACCCATATCCTGATGAACATGATTACGTTATACTTTGTGGGGATCCAATTGGAGGCTGCCTTCGGACACTGGCGGTACTTAGCGATTTTTCTGATAGCCGGGGTTGGGGGCAACATTGCCAGCTTCTGCTTCTCGGATAGCCTATCGGCCGGTGCTAGCACCGCGATTTTTGGCCTCTTTGGGGCCTTCATGATGTTGGGTGAGTCGTTCTGGCAGAACCCGGTCATCCGGTCGCTGAGCCGAACGTTCCTGGCCTTTGTGGTCATGAACCTGGCTTTTGACGTGTTTACACCAGGCATTGATATGGCAGGTCACATTGGGGGCTTGGTCGCTGGGTTTTTGGCCGCGTATTTAGTAGGCGTCCCTCGAATTGGTCGAGTTAGCACAATCAAACGGGTTGTGGCAACGGTAGTCCTAATTGGTGGATTGGTCTGGTTATATATGCACGGAATGGCGCAATAGTCAAGCAAAATGGTTCGTGCAATTTGACGGAGGTTGTGGCACAATGAAAACGTTATATGATGTTCAACAGCTACTTAAAAAATTTGGTATTTATGTGTACGTTGGCAAGCGTTTATGGGACATTGAGGTCATGGCATTGGAGCTCGATCACCTGCGGCAAGCAAAGGTGGTCGATGAACACACCTTTGTCCAGGCTAAAGTGGTCCTGACACACGAACACCGATTAGAGGAACAGCGGGCAAGAAATCAACACCAATCCATTGGAGGGATTTAGAGTTATGGCACGGAATTTAATCGGAATCGATTTAGGTGGGACCACTACAAAGATGGCCTTCATTTCGGTTGATGGGGAGATCCTGACGAAGTGGAGTATCCCAACGGACACGAGTGATGACGGACAGCACATTGTTCCCAACATCATTGATTCGATCAGTGAACACATCACCAGCTCAGAATTTAGTAAGGCAGACTTCTTAGGTATCGGAATGGGCGTCCCTGGTCCGGTCGATATTGAAAATGGAATCGTTCTCTTTGCGGTCAACCTGGGCTGGAAACGTCGGCAACAGGTTCGTGACCAGATTCAAGAAGCTCTGGGGTTACCGTTCGTTCTGGATAACGATGCTAACGTTGCATCCTTGGGTGAATACTGGAAGGGTGCCGGTGAAAAGGATCAAGATGTGGTCTTCGTCACCTTAGGGACCGGTGTCGGCGGTGGGGTCATCGCTGGCGGCCATCTCTTACACGGGGTCAGCGGCGGGGCTGGTGAACTCGGTCACGTGACGGTTCAACCCAACGGTTACCTATGTAACTGTGGGAAGCGTGGTTGTCTTGAACAATACGCCTCCGCAACGGGAATCGTGCACGTTGCTGCTGACATGGCCAAAGACTTCTTGGGCACGTCACGGTTGAAAGAGATGGAAGATAACCAAGAAAACGTCACGTCCAAGATGATCTTCTACTTGGCCGACAACGGCGATATTTTGGCCAACCAGGTGGTTGACCGGGTGACCTTCTACCTAGGCTTAGCCTTGGCAAACGTGGCCAACATCTTGAACCCAGCCAACATTATCATTGGTGGTGGGGTGTCGAATGCGGGGAACACGTTGTTACAACCAACGACGCGTTACTTCCAAGAAAACGCCTTTCCAGCAGCCCGGGACTCAACCAAGATTCGGTTGGCCCAATTAGGGAACGATGCTGGGGCAATCGGGGCTGCTTCGTTAGCCCTACGGTTCCAAAAAACTAACTAATTTCGGCGTAAGCCATCAGGAAGGACGATTTTGTTTTGGTAATTGGTGCAATTTCCGGATTAACGGTTTCATGGCTCATCTTGCTTCTCATCCTAGTCGTATGGGGCGGTTGGCAATTGATCACGGTGATTCGGCGTAATCAGATCGCTAAGGTCATTGATGAGGATACGTTTCAGGCGGGAATCCGGACGGCGCAGGTCGTGGATTTGCGGGAGAAGAAGGATTTTGATGCCGGTCACATTTTAGGTGCCCGGAGCATCCCGTATTCGACTTTTAAGGCTTATCATAACCAGTTGCGGTCCGACCTCCCCGTATACTTGTACGACCAGGGGAAAGCCCTGAGTACGCGTGCGGCGCTCATGCTCAGCAAAGAAGGGTATGACCAGATCTTCATCCTGAAGACCGGTTACGCTCGCTGGCAAGGCAAAACGAAGAAAACAAAAGATTAAACAAACGCACCCGCGGCCATTATGGTCTCGGGTGTTTTTTTGATGGTGTTGGTCAGCGCCTGCCGGGTGGGTCAGGGGGCACGTGTCCGTGGTGG